>UQVG01000143.1 GCA_900544435.1 uncultured Erysipelotrichaceae bacterium
GGATTGAAGGTGCTTTGAATATGAATTTTCTGTTGTACATCATTTTGTGTCACAAGGATTCCTTTTGTCCCCTTTCTTCCAGTCAATATGAAGTTATCGTCTCCATTTTTCTTTCCATGGTAAACGAGATTTTTAAAATAGAGATAAGTTTCCTTGTCTTTCTCTACTGGCACCGTAATATCCGCATATTTCTTCCCTTTTGGAGATGAGATCCTTGTCTCTGGCAATGAGATCGTCTGTATATCAGAATCGTTTCTTTGTTCGTTGTGTTGAATCTCTTTGTCTGCCGGATGCTGATTCAATATGATCTGTGCAAGCATTGCCTGTTCCTTGCCGATTCCATTTAACTGTTCGTATTGCTGCTCTGTCATATAAGAATCATATGCATATGCAAATGGCAGTGCATATTTATTCTTATATAATGTGATATCTAAGTATTTTCCTACTTTATATCCTTTTGTATTTGTTTCAATAAGTTCATTTGCTTGTGCTTCTTTTACTTCTAATACGATTTCTACTTTCTTACCTTCTGCTACTTCACTTAATTCATTTGCTGTTATTTCTTTGTTTTCAATAAGGAGATCTATAACTTCATCTCTACTTATTTCTACATCTCCTGTTGTTTTAACAGTAAATGATCCTGTTCCTATCTTATCATTTTCTTTTGGTAAGATTACATAGCTATATTCAAAGGATCCTGTATGGTTATTTCCTTTAGCTTTGATTGTTAGAACATGTTTTCCTTCTTTTGTTGCTTGATTATCTAATACTTCATAATCTTCTTTATTTAATGCTTTTCCATTGACTAAAACTTGTTCTACTTCTTGTGTTTGTTTTTCTCCTGTATATTTTAAAACATTTCCTAATACAACTGTTCCTTTATCAATCGATAATGGATTAATTGTATATGTTCCATCTTTAAAAGTAATATCATAATTTGGATTTGATCCTTCTTTTTGACTTACTTTTATCTTATATGTTCCTACATCTTCTCCTTCTTGTCTTGTAAAAATGATACTTGTTAATTTATCATTACCAATAAGTTTATCATTTACATATGTAAATTCAGAGTCTTCATCTCCATATGTCTTTGATGCATCATTTGCAGTAACTGTAATCTTTTTAGCTTTAACAGTAAGATTTATTTCTTTAGATACTTTTTTATAATTCTTACTTTCTTTTTGAATTACTGTAATGTTGACTTTACCTGCTCCTTTGATAACTACATTACCTTCACTATCTACAGTAGCTACTTTTTCATCGCTACTTGCATATTCAATAGCTGATTCATTATCTTTACTTTGAGCATGAATTGTAAATGCTTCATCACCATAAATCTTTTCAACATCTTTTTGATCAACTGTTAATTCATGATTGATTTTATGAACCGTTAATGTTACTTCTTTACTATCACTATCATAGTTATAATCAACTCCTAATGTAACTTTTAATTTTGTTGTACCAGCATTATGAATTGTTACATTACCTTGATCATCTACTGTTGCTACATCCTCATTACTGCTTGTATAAGATAATTTTCCATTACCTTTATGAGATACTTCTAATTTAAATCCTTGATCACCATATTTTTTATCATTCATTTCTTTTACTTCTAATCCAGCATCTGCACCTTTTACTACAAATTCAGCTGTATTTGTACCAGTTAATTTATAATTTTCATCAGTAATACTTGCTGTAACAGTATATTTACCAGCATGACTAGGAACTTCTGTTCCATTAACTATTGTTCCATCATACCCTGTTCCTGTGTAAGTTAATGTTACTTTTGGATGATCACCATTTTCTATATCATTTAACTTAGCTGTAGCACCTGTAATCTTTTCACCATAAGTACCACCATTAGGTGTAATTGTAACAGTGATATCTTTTGGTTTAATTGTATAACTTGTTGTTACATTTTCAGGTAACATATAATTTGTATTACTTACTTTTGTTATTTCCGCTTTATAAGTACCTACATTTTTATGTTTATCTCCATCAACTGTAATTTCACATTTATCACCATTTACTAAGTTATTAACTGTAGCTGTTGGTAATTGTTCTTTACCGTTGTAAGTTAATTCTTTATTCCATTTTAAATCAATTGTTCTAGGATTGATTTTATTTGTGATTTCTTGTACATCTACATCTTTAAAGTTTTTATTTCCTTCTACTTTGTAGTAAACTGTATATTCTTTGGCATCTTTTCCTGTTGGAATTGATGTTGACCAGTTTTGGTTGTCTAAAGAATATTTTACTGTTCCTCCATTAGTAGATGCTGCATTTACTAATTCTTGTTCACTTCCATTATATGTTAGTGTTTTTGTTGTTGGTTTCGTAACAACTGGTGTTGCTTTGGTAATATTGAATTTTACTGTTGTATCAACAGTACCGTCTTCCCATCTATAATTTGTAGGATCTTTTAAAGTCAATTGAACATCATATTCACCTACATTTATACCACCTTTATTTTCTTTAACTGTGTATAGATCATTTTCTGAAATATTTGCAGTTAATGTTTGTCCTGTATATACTTTGCTTTCTACTGTTGGTTTTTTAACTTTTTCCCAGTTAACTGTAATATTATTTAATGTTGTTTTATTTCCTGATTTATCTGTTACTTCGATTTTATATGTTCCTTTTTTTGGAACTAATGTATAAGATGTTACAACTTTGTCATCTACTTTTACTGTATCTAAATTGTTATCAGTTACTGTAAATGTTTGTGTTTTCGTATATGTTTGATTACTTTCTACACCTGATACTTGTGGTGCAATCGTATCAATTACGATACCATCTGTTGAAACATATTTAATATTTCCTGCTTTGTCTGTTACCTTGGCATAAATAACATAATTACTATCTTCACTAAATGTAACAGATGTTCCTTCTTTCCAATCTACTGATTGTAATTGTTTCTTTGATAGTGATTCTTCACTACCTGATTTATCAACATAATAATAGTATTTATTAACTCCACTACCTTCATCAGTAGCTGTAATTTCTGCTTTTTGTGTTTCTTTAAAGAATAAACCGAATGTAATTGTATTTAAAATACTTTTCCATGTTTTATTGGATACCTTTATTTCTGTATCAGGTGCTGTTATATCAGCTACTCCTTCAACTGTAATATTTGTATCTTTTTGAATATTTTTAATTTTGTATTGGTTATTGTTATCTAATTGAATTGTTTCACCATTGACCTTAACAGCGAAATCTTTTGTTTTTGAATAGCCTTTATTCAAGGCAAATGTAAGAGTACTTGATTCATTATAATCAACAACTGTATTACTAACACTTAAAGTATATCCAACTTGACTAGCTGGAACTTTTACTTTGATTTCTTGTCCATTGGCTACATATACTTCTTTTTCAGGTGAAGCATAATAATTTTGACAATCCTTATATCTTACATAGTACTTACCGGTAGATAATCCTTCTACAGTATCTCCAGAAATACTATGCCATTCATTTTCACCATCTTTTCTATATTCCATTGATGAATCAACATTATTTAATTTACCATCTGTTCCACCTTTATATGTTGTTCCTGTGGCTGTTACAGATGTTGGTGCTTCTCTATGTGCTTTGACAATTTCGAATGTAACTGTATTTTGTACAGGTAATTTATAATTTGAATCACTCAATTCAGTTGCAGTTGCAGTATATGTACCTACTTCAGTTTGTTCACCAGAAACAGTCACGTTACATTTGTCATCTCCAACTGTATTAGTAACAGTTGCTGTTGGAACATGTGGTTTACCATCATATGGAATTTTAAATGTATTTGTTCCATCTAGTTTCCATGATAAAGTTGCTGTTCTTTGGGTAATAGTAATAAATTTTTGAGGAGACGATCCAGACTTATAAAGATCCGATCCCGAATTATATATACTTAAATAATATTTTCCTACGTCTGGATATTCTTTATTGACCTTAACATTTGTATCACGATCATAATATTTATATGAATATTGACAATTATCTAACATACTTTCAGGGACAAGTTCTGGTTGTTCTCCATATTCCCATGTGTATTTAACAATGCTAGGTGGAGTAGGTTCTGCTTTTAATACGGTAAATTTAAGTGATTTTGTTGTTAAACTTAAATAATGATTATTTTCAGAAACTACTCCTCTAATACAATAAGTACCAGGTTTTAGACTATTTAGCTCATCTAAACTTATTGATTTATATGCACTGTCGTCATCATCATATTTCTTATATTCATAAGAAACGCGTGCATCTGTCGGAACATAGTAATGACCATTTCCTGTATTCACTTCTACACGTGGACCAAATTTTGATTGATATCCTTGATAAGTATATTCACAATTATCTTGTTTATTCCAATTCTTATCGTAAAAATATATTTTATTTGTCCAATATTCTGCTTTCGTAATTGTGAATTCTCCAGAAACTGAAACTTGATCCATTGTTAGAGTTACTGAATAATCTCCTGGTTCTGTTGGTCTTTTTGATAATTGTTGACCATTTTGATAATATGTTAATTTGTATGAATCTCCTGATATTGGAAAACTATTGGTATTCTTACCATTGGCATTTTCAACCCAAGCAGTGGTTTCTCTGTTATACTCTCCGTTTTGTGTTTTTAATACTATTTTTGCTGTTGTAGTATCTGGATCCTGATAATCACATTCATTATTTCTTTCTTCTTCACTACAATAACCTTTTATTGTTTTTCCACTTTCATCACTGTTATCAAGTACATAGTTCCATTTGTGAACATGTTTTGCTAAATAAATATATTGACCTTCTTCGTCATATTTAAGATCAACTTTGTATAAATTATCACTATTTTTTACAAATTTGATTTTACTCAAATCATTTCTACTTACTCCTCTTGGAGATATTCTGTGTTTTTTTCCATCGTTTATTTTATAATCAATATCAATTGTAATAGGATCTCCATTATATTCTGAAAGATCAATTGTACCATTCTCACCAAGTTGAACATCTACTCCACAACTTTCATCAAACTTTACATTTTTTAGTTTAAGTACTGTCGCTTTATTGTAAATACCAATACGATTTGCTTTAATTGTGACATCATTAACATTCAAAACTCCCTCTTTAGAGTTAAGTCCAACTTTATCAGATACAATCGTTCCACCACTACCATTGATTGTCATTGTTCCTAAATTTCCAACAAATCCACATAGACAGTAAACATCACTCCCACTATAAGTGAATGTATGACCATTCATATTAATAGTTACATCTGTATTCCTGTCAGTCGTAATAAAATCAAACCTTCCATTTTTATCAGGATCATTAATAACATCGCCTAATATATTTAAAGCTATCGTTCCTATTTTAGAGCTATTATATTGTACACGAACTTTTGTACCAGCATTTTCCCATGTAGAATACTTCTTAGTATAATACGTACCTCCTGATAAATAATATGTTCCTGGTGTACTTGTATAATACGTACTTCCATCACTTGAAATATAAGTATCTGCCGCAAATACATTTACAGGTACTTGTGTAAAAATCATCATGAATGTAAGTATACTTGCTATTATTTTCTTTATTTTTATCTTCATAACTTTCTTTTCCTCCCCTTATTTAAAATTATTATGTTTAAAAGTACTTATTTATTTGCTAATAAAAAAACCTCCCTTGTCTATTCATATTTTACTATTTATGATACTTTACTTTTTCATTTGTCGTGAAATGTCGTTTTTAGGGTGTGAAATGCAAATAATAAGAAATAATTATT
>UQVG01000144.1 GCA_900544435.1 uncultured Erysipelotrichaceae bacterium
TATTTAACATTTAAGTTAAATGTTAAATGATAATGAGGTGATAAAGATGGCAATGCAAAATACGCTACATGCTTTAGCGGATCCAACAAGACGAGAAATACTTAATTTATTGAAACAATCAAGAATGTCTGCGGGTGATATTGTTAAGCATTTTTCCATTTCGGGAGCTGCTATTTCAAGACATCTATTGGTTTTAAAAGAAGCGGGTTTGATTCGAGATGAGCGAGAAGGAAAGTTTATTTATTATGAACTTAATGCAACAGTGCTTGAGGAAATTATGTTGTGGATCAGTGAGTTAAAAGGAGATACTAAAAATGATTAAACAAAATAAAAAAATGATAATATTAACATCTATTGTGACATTGCTTCCTATAGTTATTGGATTACTTTTATGGAATCAACTACCACAATCAATTGCTACACATTTTAATTTTAATGGTCAACCAAATGGTTATTCTTCTAAAGAATTTACTGTATTTGTCTTACCATTGATTTTACTTGTTATTCATCTTTTTTGTGTGATAGGAACAAGTATTGATCCAAAGTCTAAAAATATTAATAAGAAGATGTTTTCAATCGTATTATGGATCAGTCCGTTGATTTCATTGCTTGTTTGTAGTTGTATATATGGTTATGCGTTAGGTTATATCACAAATATTAGTTTTCTTACAGAATTGATGATAGGGGTATTGTTTATTGTTTTAGGTAATTATATACCAACAGTCAAACCAAATTATACAGTGGGAATTCGTACTTCGTGGGCATTAGATGATCCAGACAATTGGTATCATACACACCGTTTTGGTGGAAAGTGCATGGTTATTGGTGGTATTCTTCTTATTGTTTTATCACCATTTATGAATTTATTTATTTTCTTTGTTTTTATTGTTATTCCAGTAATTCTACCAATTATTTATTCATATTTATATTATCGAAAGAAAATTGTTTAAAAGGTGTATTATGGTTTTGAAAGAAGCTAGAATGCTTCTTTTTCTTTTGGTTTATTGTTATAATGTGAATACAAATAACAGGAGGAAATACTGAGATGTTTGAGTTAATGGATACATTTATGATTGTGTTTATGTTGATTTTTGTTTCGATGTTTGTTTTCACCATTGCAAGAGGATTAAGTACATGGAATAAAAATAATCATTCACCACGATTATCTGTACCAGCAGTAATTGTTGATAAAAGAGAGCATACAACACATTATAATCATGCTTTAGGGGATGGTGGATATAGTACGACAAGTAGTACAGATTATTATGTAACATTTCAGTTTGAAAGTAATGATCGTATAGAATTATCTGTTTCAGGAAGAGAATATGGTTTGCTTGTACAAGGGGATGAAGGTATATTAACTTTTCAAGGAACAAGATATTTATCATTTGAAAGACAAAAAAGTAGATATTAATTAAAAATCGTAATCTATTTATGAGATTATGATTTTTAATGAGAAAGAAAAGAGGGTGAAGAAATGAATTTATTTGATATGGATGAAGATATAAGACAACTACCACTTGCCAGTAGAATGCGCCCTGTAAGTATAGATGAAATTGTAGGACAACAACATATTATTGGAAAAGATAAATTACTTTATCGTGCTATTAAAGCAGATCGTTTAGGTTCTATTATTTTATATGGACCTCCAGGGGTTGGAAAAACAACGATTGCGAGAGTTATTGCTAATACAACAAATTCACATTTTTGTAAATTAAATGCGACGAATGCAGGAATTAAAGATGTGGAAAAGATAATAGAAGAAGCTAAATTTAATCAAAATGCTTATCATAAAGGAACGATTTTATTTATCGATGAAATTCATCGTTTTAATAAAACACAACAAGATTATCTTCTTCCTTATGTAGAAGATGGCATTGTTATTCTCATTGGAGCCACTACCGAAAATCCATATTTTGAAGTCAATAATGCCTTACTTTCAAGATGCCGTATCTTTGAATTAAAACCTTTAGAAAAACAAGATTTGATCAGTTTAATTGATAGAACGCTTACTGATCAAAAACGTGGTTTAGGAAATGAAAAAATCATAATTGATGAAGATGCTAAAAACTTTTTAGCTGACATGGCTAGTGGTGATGCAAGAAGTGTTTTAAATGCCTTAGAACTTGCTTATCTTACTACAGATAAAAACAAAGAAGGAAAAATTCACATCAGTCTTGAAGTCGCAGAAGAATGTATTCAAAAAAAAGCAATTCGCT
Source organism: uncultured Erysipelotrichaceae bacterium (assembly GCA_900544435.1). Classification (GTDB taxonomy): domain Bacteria; phylum Bacillota_I; class Bacilli_A; order Erysipelotrichales; family Coprobacillaceae; genus Faecalibacillus. The sequence goes on from UQVG01000144.1 coordinate 2,220, forward strand.
ATGATAAAAGTGGCGATAATCATTATGATGCGATTTCTGCTTTTATTGAATCTATGAAACATACAGAACCTGATGCAACTTTATATTATCTTGCTAGAATGTTGATTGCTGGAGAAGATGTCAAATATATTGCAAGAAGAATATGTGTATGTGCAAGTGAAGATATTGGTCTTGCTAATTCAAGAGCTTTAGAAGTAGCAACAAGTGCCTTTTTGGCAGTAGAAAGAATAGGAATGCCCGAAGCGGCTAAGATCTTAGCTCATGCAGCACTTTATGTTTGTTGTTCTCCTAAATCAGATACGGTATCTCGAGGAATCACACAGGCAATGGCAGATGCCAAGCAAACAACCCAAGTCCCTATCCCTCCTTTTTTACAAGATGCAAGTTATAAAAATGCCCAAAAGCTTGGTAGAGGTGTTGGTCTAGATAATATTCATGCTTTTAAAAATCATTATTCGGGTAAAAAATGTATGCCAGAGGAATTATCAAATAGACATTATTTTCAATTGGCACAAATGGGAAATGAAAAGAGTATTCAAAAGTTTTTAGATTATTTAAATAAAAATAGAAATAATTAAATGAAAAAAGTAAAGATTGGCAATCTTTACTTTTTAAATACTTTCTTTAAAGTTTCTACCAATTGGTAGAATTGTAGAATCTTTTAAAATCAATTCTTTTGCTTTGATTTCTTTGATAAAGTTTTTATTAATAACAAATGATTTATGAATTTGAATAAAATTATTAGAATCAATTTCTTTAATAAAAGAAGATAAGTTTTTTCTTTCAATAAAGTCACCATTATCATGATGAATAATAAGTTTATGATTCATTGATTCTACATACATGATTTGAGCAAGTCTTAATTCAAAAGACATTTGTTTGTTTTTATAATGATAAGTCTTAAATCTTGAAAATATTTGTTGATGAATGGCTTCTGATTTGGAATAAAGACTATTTTCTAAATCATCATTTTCAAAGTATAAATGTACCCCTAAGGTTAAACATTCATTGAGTAAATGAAAATCTTTAGGGCCAATAATATAAATCAAAGTTTCTGGATATTTATTGATTTGATGGATTTTATCTAAATCATTAAGTGAATTGATTTCAATAAAATAGATATCATCATAAGATGCTGGATTGAATTTTTCTAAATAGTAATCTTTTGCTGCAAAATATTTTTTGATTATCTCAAAATAATAATCTTGTACATGACAGGCGATACGAATCATTTTCTATCACCAGCTATCTTTTCTAAATAATAAGCTAAAGGCTCTTTTTTATCTAATTGATCAAGAATATGATAACGATCTTTAAAGATAATTCCTTTTTCTTTTAAAAATTCAATTGCATCTATTACTTCTTTTCTTTTCCTTGTAACAATGGGTTGAAAAGAAAAAGAAGATCCATCTTTCATTAATACTTTAAAAATAACATTATAACCATTAGTGCCATAAAAAAGCATCGGAACTGCTTCATAAGTAACTTGGATACACATGATTTTATCCAGCTTTATTTTCATTTGATAATCTATATTTCTTGTAAAAAGACTATGAAAAAAAGCACGAGATTTTTCTACTACACTGTCATAAAAAGTGTATTTAAGATAATGTTCATCAACTTCCCAAATATTTTTACAAAATGCCATGCTTGGAAGATAAATAAAGATAATTAAAAAAATAAGAAAAAATCCGCAAATATTCATTGCTTGAAAGGGACTAAAAAGTATTAAAAAAATAGCCCAAGCAATAATTAAAGCTGAATAAATAAAACTTGATTTATAGTTGGGTTTGCCTACTTTATATTTCATGCTATTCCCTCCTTTAACTGTATTGTATCATAAGTTATTTCGTTAAAGATGTTGTTTGTGTCATTTCTAGGTTGTTGGTGTCACTTTTATTGTAAGGTGTGATGGAAAGTTTATGATGAAGTTAGGAGGTGGAAGCAATGAAGGTTTTTTCACTAGCTACGTTAACATTAAAAAGAAATAAAAAACAATATATGATTTATGGACTCACACTTATTTTTGCAATTGTCATTCATTTGATCTTTTCAGAATTTATCAACAATCCCTATTTAATAGAAGCAGATAGGGCTAGAGGAATAGATGATCCTCTTGGAGCAGATATACCATTATCAATGGGATTACCATTTTTAATTCTTTTATTTTGTTGGTTTATGATTATTTATGCCAGCCAATATAATTTCAATAAAAAACATCAAGAATTTGGTATTTTATTTACTTGTGGTTTTAACTTATTAGATTTTATTAAATATACACTTATTCAAATGGGAATCGTCTTTATCTTTGTTTTACCGATTTCATTTATTTTAGGTGTTCTTAGCTTATTTTTCATTCATTCAAAGATATATCCTTATCTACAAATCAATCATTCAATTTATACCATTATGCCAAGTACCTTTTTTACAACGATTTCAGCTTTAGGTGTATTAGTTGTTATTGTGATCATCTTTTTAATAGGGCAACTTCATAAAAGTGATATCTATACTTTGATTAATGATGAAAATAAGGTACAAGCTATTCACTTTGTAAGTTTTAAAAAAATGATGATGTATTTACTTATTTATTTGATAGGATTTTGTTCAATTATAACGGTTGAAGGAAATTTAATAAATTATATTCCACCAACAGCTTTAGGTGTTGGTGGAATGTATGGATTATATAAGTATTTATTACCACAAATCTTTTTAAAAAATAAAAAGAATTTAAAAGGAAAACAAATATATATTTGTTTATCACATGTGGGATTGATGATTAAATCAACAGCTTCTTTAATAGGATTACTTACATTATTAATAACAGTTTTATTACCTGTTTTAGCGTCACAAAATATGAAAAGTAATGAATTTGTGACAGGAATGATCAGTTATTTGTTTATTGTATCAATGGTGATTATTTCTATTTTATATAAGATGAATATGGAAAAGAAAACAAAGATGAAAGAGTTCACTATTTTAAATAAAGTAGGTTATGTTTATCGTGATTTAAAAAGAATGCTTTTGAAAGAAAATATGCTTTATTTTATGTGTGTTCTCGTTATTCCTTTACCTTATTTAATATTTATTGCTAGACAGTTTATTTTAATGAATTCAATGATGTTAACTTTCTATAGTGGGTTGTTTATTTACTATGTAGTGACTTTATTGATTTGTCTTTTATTAAATTATCATGTAGGGAAAATACAATTATTAAAAGGAGAATAATAGTTATGGAAACAGTTTTACAAGCAAAAAATATGACAAAGATTTATGGTATGGGAAGTAAACAACCATTTACAGCTTTAAAAAATATCGATTTAGAAATTAAAACAGGAGAATTTATTGTTGTAATGGGAGCTTCGGGTTCTGGTAAATCAACTTTAGTGAATAATATTTCAACAATAGATATTCCTACTAATGGGAGTTTGTATATTTTAAATCAAGAAGTGAAACAAATGTCTGAAAATCAATTAGGAAAATTTAGATATCAATATTTAGGTTTTGTTTTTCAAAATT
>UQVG01000145.1 GCA_900544435.1 uncultured Erysipelotrichaceae bacterium
ACTCATACTGTTCCTCAAAGTGCTAAAGAAGCTTTAAAAAAAGCTAAAGAAAATGGACATCTCATTTTTATTAATACAGGTCGACCTATTTCTACAATCGATCAAGAGATTCATGATTTAAACCCTGATGGTTATATTTGTGGATGTGGAACATACATCACTTATCATGACCAAGTAATCTATCATCATCAATTATCTAAAGAAAGATGTAAAGAAATTGCATCTCTTATAAAAAAATATGAAATTGATGCTGTTTTAGAATCAAAAGATCATGTTTATTTTAATACTCATATTAAAAATTCTTTTGTTCAAGGAATTCAAGAAAGATATACAAATAATGGTTTCAATGTTTCAACAAGTGAAGATCCAAATCTTTCCTTTGATAAATTTACTATTTGGTTTGATCATGACATCCAAGCCTTTAAAGATAATATTTCTCAAGATTTTGATATTATTGAACGTAGTGAAGAAATGTGGGAAATCGTACCAAAGAATCACTCAAAAGCTACAGGTATTCAAACTGTTGCAGATGATTTTAAAAGCGATTTAGATCATTGTTATGTCTTTGGAGATTCTTTCAATGATGAAAGTATGTTACGTTATGTTAAACATTCTATTGTTATGGCTAATGGTGTACAAGCTATGAAAGATATTGCTTATTTTGTGACAAAAGATATTGAAGATGATGGTATTGCTTATGCTTTAGAAAAACTTGATCTTATCTAAGATTAAAAAAGCCTGCTTGGCAGGTTTTTTCATTTATTATATTAATCTAACTTACATAACATAATGCCTGGATTTTCTTCAAATGCCTTAAATCCCATTTTTTCATAAAATCTAACCGCACGTTTATTATTTGTATCAACTAAAACACATATACCAGGTACTTTTTCTTCTTTTAAAATTTCAAATAAAGCTTGCATTAACTTTGAACCCACACCATTACCTGTATATTCTTCTAATATATCAATATGAATATGTGCTGGATATTCAGGATAAAAACGTTCCATTTCATGATTAGCAGTAGGAAATCTTTCCGCCTTTACCTCATCCAATTTTTTCAAAGTCAAATAATAAGGGGAGGCATTTTTTTCATAAGCCTTTAAATCTTTAGCACATAAAATATAACCACACACCTCATCTAAATCATTTTTAAGTATTAAACAGATTTCTTTATCAATATAAGGATCACAATATAAAGCTAATGTTGCCTTTTTAGCATTATCATCTTTATATCTAGATGTTGATTGAGAAATACATACATTTTGTACTTGTTGTTTATATTTTGGTTCATATTTAATTATTTCCATTTTTTCTTCCAAAAAGAACTATTTCAAGTTCTTCCCTTTCATTTTTATCATTCAAATTATTACATAAAAATGACTATATCATCAAGCTCTTAATATTCCTAAAAAAAAGAGTATTTATGAAATTTCATAAATACTACTCTACATGTTCTACAACTTTTTTTAAACGTTTTTCAAAATCACGTCTAGAAAACATAACAATGGCATTACATCCTAAACATTTAATTTTAATATCAGCACCCATTCTTACAATCTTCCATTGATTTGATTTTTTACATGGATGTTGTTTCTTCATTTCTACAATATCATTTAATTGATAATCCATAATTATTCTCCTTGATGATGATAAAATGCTTCTAAAGTATTTTGTAATAACATTGTAATCGTCATTGGTCCAATTCCTCCTGGAACAGGAGTGATTGCATAAACTTTATCTTTTACATCTTCAAAATCGACATCTCCACAAAGTTTATTGTTTTCATCACGATTAATACCAACATCTAAAACAACAGCACCTTCTTTAACATAGTCACTATTGATCATTTTAGCTCTACCTACTGCTGCAATTAAAACATCTGCTCTTTGACAAACTTCTTTTAAATTTTTTGTTTTACTATGAGCGATTGTCACAGTGGCATTTTTTTGTAAGCATAAAAGTGCTACTGGCTTTCCTACAATGTTACTTCTTCCCACAACAACAACTTCTTTTCCTGTTAAATCATAGTTGATTTCATCTAATAAAACCATCATTCCTTTAGGTGTACATGGTACTAAGCTTCTTTGTCCTAAAAATAACTTAGCCACATTTTCTGGATGAAAACCATCTACATCTTTTGATGGATCAATGGCTTCTAAAACTTTATCTTCATTAATATGATCTGGTAAAGGTAATTGTACTAAAATTCCATCAACTGTTTCATCTTCATTTAATTGTTTGATTTCATTTAAAAGTTCTTCTTCACTAAAAGTTGCATCATGTGTGATTTTTAAAGAATCAATGCCTATATAAGCACAACCTCTTTCTTTATTTCTCACGTATACTTGGCTTGCTTGATTTTCCCCTACTAAAATAACAGCAAGTTTTGGTAAACGGTTATATTTATTTTTTATTTGTTCAACTTCTTCTTTTAGTTGATCTTTAATCTTTGTTGAAATTTCTTTTCCACTAATAATCATAATATGTCCCCCTCATATTATTTATGATTATATAGGAAGAAAGGGCCAAATTCAATAAAAAAGGTATAAGCCAAAGCCTATACCTCTTGATTATTCACCTTCGTGAGCTAAAGTATTTTTTTCATATACTTTAAAGAATGGATAGTATACAACCACAGAAATAGCAATCAATACGAACATGAAAATAACATTTCTAATATCCAATGCTGATAAGAATCCTTGTGCAAAGAATGGTGTAAAAGATGGATCAACAATATAACCTAAAGAAACAAGTCCCATACTTTGAACAAGATATCCAAGACCTGCCGAAAGGCATGGCATGATCAAAAATGGAATTGATAAAATTGGATTTAATACAATTGGTGTACCAAAAATAATAGGTTCATTAATTCCACAAATTCCTGGTAAAACACTTAAACGTCCAATTGAACGAATATGTTTTGATTTCGATTTACACATTAATAAAACAAGTCCTAATGTATTCCCTGCACCACCAAGTAAAACATATCTAAACATTTGTAAGTTGATTAAAGCTGTTGGATCTTTTCCAGCATTAACAAGTTCTGCATTTGCTCCTGTATTTGCGATACATAAAGTAAAAACAATTGGGAAGACAATAGAAGAACCATTAATTCCAAATAACCATAAAATATTTGAAAATAAATAAATTCCTATAAACATCCAAATATTATCAACACCTGAAATAGCTGGTGTTAAAATTGACATAATAAAATCTGGTAAGTTTTTACCTGTCGCTGCCATTAAAGCCACATTTAAACCATAAATGATAATAATGTTTGCAGCAAGCGGTAATAAACTATTTACAAAATCAGTAACTGCACTTGGTACACTTGCTGGAAATGAAATAACAAGTTTACTACTTACAAAACGTGAAATTTCTACTGAAACTAAAGCAATAATAATAGCAACAAATAAACCATCAGCTCCTAAATAACTTGTTGAAATACCACCATCTTTTAATGGTGCTGACACCATTAAGAAAGTACACATAGCAATAATTCCATAAACAGCTGATTTCATTTGATAACTTTCTGCTAAACAATAAGCAATACCAAAAGCAGAAATTAAGCCAACCAATCCCATTGTGTAATTATATGGTAATGTAAGTACATCATAGTTAGCAACTGCAAATTGTTTCCAACCTATTAAAGCTTTTAAAAAGATGTTTCCTGTATGTAAATCAACTAAATCTAAATTAATTGGTGGATTCGCAACAATCAAAAATAATGATCCTATAACGATTAATCCAAGTGGCATCATCATTCCTGATGAAATTGCTTGTAGATGTCTTTGTTGTGCGAGTTTATTCGCAAAAGGCTCTAATATCTTCTCTAATTTTTCTATCATTCTATATTCCCCTCAAACTATAATTTATCTATTAAAATTGCCAACCATTAAATGTAAAGGCTGTATCTACGACATTTTCTGGATCGTATTCTTCTAAAATTTTTGCATAACGTTCTTTATAATCATTATCTACTTCCATTTGTGGAATAACTTTGCTTGCTTCATGTAAGAAATGGAAAGAATCACGTCCCATTGCTTTTCCTCTTACTGTATGTTTATCTAAAGCAACATCAGGAATTTCTGGGAATTTACCCATCGCAAATGATTTAATACAAATATTTTTTAATAAATCGCTTGAACGATCTTTTTGACAGCTACACAAGTAACGAATTGCATGAATGAAATACATTGGTTGATCACCATCTGCATATTCAAAGTTTTTAGACATTTGATAGAGATTATTGACTAGAACTGCAGCCATTGGATCTCCCATTCCAATATCTTCTACTGAAATTGTAAGTAAACGTCTCCACATTTTTTCTAATAATTGTGGTGAAGAAATATACATTTCATAAGCAAACATACATGCATCTTCTTCTTTGGCACGTCTAATTGATTTTTGTAAAGCAGAAATAACCTCATCTCCTGCATAGCCATTTTTTGTAACGATTTTTGACCAAGGGTCGTACATTGCTTTTGCCATTTTTCTTGCTCCTTTATTTTTTCTATGACATAATTATTGCGAGGTGAAACTTATGAATATTGATCATTTAAAAGATAAATTCGATTTAAACGAATTAGAAGTCTCTTTATTGGAATATATTAAGAAAAATCAAAAACAATTGAAAAATATTACCATTAGACAAATGGCAAAAGATAATTTTACATCAACTTCTGCCATCTATCGTTTATGTAATAAATTAGAATTTAGTGGTTATAGTGATATGATTTATCATCTATCTAGTAACACTCATAATAATGCTCCTGCTCAAAAATACGAAAACTATTTACCTCATTTTATTCAATTATTAAATAAACATAAAAATAGTAAAATCGTTGTTTTTGGTATGGGATTTTCAGCTCCAATTGCTGATTACATTTCACAAAGATTGACCCTTAATGGTTTTTGTGCCATGAGTGTTGTTCATATGGAAATGTTGGATGCCAACTTTCAAGATTCAACCCTTCTTATTGTGATTTCAAATTCAGGAATTACAACAAGACTTGAAGAAGTCGTTGAAATGACTAAGAAGAATCATATTGATATCATTACTTTTACAGGTAACGAAAAATCAAGAATAAGTCAGTATGCTACTTTACCTATTATCATCGGTCACTATAATCCTTTTTACCATGATAACCTTGTTCCTAATGCTTTTTTTGGACAAGTTCTCATTATTTTTGAATCTCTTCTCTATTCTTTTTTGTCCTCAAAAAAATAATATACTTTCATGTCTTCAATTAAAATAATTTAACAAGACAAAAAAACATGTTTCCATTTTTGAAACATGTTTTATTTATATTTCACTCTTAATCTCCTCACCATATATTCAGTAAATAATTTCATCGGATAACTTCCTACACCAGTAAACGGTTGGGATGATAAATAAACAATATCCTTAAAATTTAACAATTGTGGAGAATGGTAATTTAATGTAATCAATATAATAGGAACATTATTTTGAATCAAAATATCTTTTATTTCCTTATATTCGTTAAAATAATTACCATAATTTGACATGATAATTGCTAAATCATTTTTTGTTAAAGAATTTGCTATTTCTAATTGTTTGCTATAACTTTCACCCACCTGAATTATTTTATTTTTCATAAAAAGCCTAACTCAAGATAAATGTTGGTAATGACACCTAATAATGTCAGTCTAAC
>UQVG01000146.1 GCA_900544435.1 uncultured Erysipelotrichaceae bacterium
CCTCGATAAATTAGAAGTACTAACTGTTAATATATTTAATATTAACAGTGAAGATGATGTTTTAAAAATTATTAATTAAAAGAACTATCGTTTTGATAGTTCTTTTATTCTACCCACCATTTAAATAATGGAAAAGGCATATTAGAAAACATAAGATAACGTGGAAGTAAATATTGCTTATCATTACGTGTCATATGTCTATTTTGATTGTAACTAAAGGCTAATTTAACAGAACTTGACTTAAGATAATCTTGAGCATTTTGACAACTGACACCATAGGGAAAAGCAAAGTAATCGGTTGAAACAAGACCTTTGTTTTTCTCAAAGTCTTTTTTTATTTCATTTGTTGTCATTGTTTCTATTTTCTTTTTATAAGGAAGATGGCCAATATGGTGCATATTATAAGAATGACTATAGTATTCAACATATTGATCGTTTTTTAAATCTTCTGTTTGTAAGTAAAGCGGATTATTGGTTTTAGTTTTATATCCAATGACAAAGTTTGTAGCTTGAAGATTATATTTTTTTATAACAGGCTTAACAACTGTATTAAAGTTTTTATAACCATCATCAAAAGTTAAACATACAGCTTTTTTTGATACTTCTTTCTTTCCGTTATAATATGCTTTAACATCTTCCATTGATAAACATTGATAATTATTTTCTGCTAAATATTTCATTTGTTTTTCAAATTCACTTATAGACATAAAATAAGGATTTGAAGCATAATTGGCTTTTTTTTCTTGATCACTTACAACACCATGATACCCTAAGATGGCAATACCATCTTTAACATTTTCATGGATAATAATATCTTTAGTAACCCATCCAATTCCAATAGCGATATAGCATACTAGAACACATAAGATAATTTTTAATATATTTTTCATAATATTCCAACTTTCTATCAGTTCTAGTTTATAGAAAAATAACATTAATGTCAAAAAGCTATGAGATTTCATAGCTTAAGACACATGTGATAAACATTGCTAGGACAAATTCTTTTAAGAAAAGATTTTCATAATTTAAATGTTCTTCTTTTTTATTGATAAAATAGGATAGATAACTTTTGAGAATTTGATGATTTGTAAGATCTTTAAAAGATTGAGCAATATTTTTGAAATCAATTCTTTCTATTTCTCTTAAATCAGGTTTAATTTGTTTTTTGATATCCTGAATAATTTCATTAAAATGATATACTTTTAAATCATCATAATCATGTTCACCCATATAAAGTTCTAAACCTAAAATAAAGTAATCTTCTAATTGTAAATAGTTTAAATACGTATTTTCTTTTAATAAATCAAGAATAGGTGTTTCATCCGAAATTGTAAGTAAATGATGATTATATTGGTCTTCATAGTTTAAAATTTGATTATAGAAAGCCAAAGTTATTTCTTGAATGATTTCTTCGGGATAAAAAGCAAAACGATGCCCTTTTAATTTTTTAAATGTTTTTAAAGTATCAAGATAGCCTAAACGTATTCTTTGATCTAATACTTCTCGATTAAAATCAAGAAAGCCACCTAAATGTTTAGAAGGTCTAATGAATGTGATATTTTCACGATGTAATAGATAGGAGTGTGTAGCTTCTTGATTAAGTTCAATTGCAATGATTTTTTGTGCTCCCATTTTTAAAGCTAAAGAAACAGGTAAATTATCATAATATCCACCATCTATATACCCTTGTTTATCAATATAATGAATAGGAAAAGCAGGAAAACATGAAGCAGAAGCAATGGCATATTCTACAATGTTATCTTCGCTCATTTCATCTATTGTGATTTCTAATGGTTTCATAGAAGGAAAAGCAACGGTACATAGACCATATTGAATGGGTGAATTTTTTGCTTTTTTACCATTATAAAGACCTTTGATTAATTGAATAAGAGGTTCAATATCTGCACCTTTTTTATCAAGATATGATTTTAAAAAAGGACCTATATTAGAAGAATTATTCATTAGATTTTCAATAGAAAAATCAAATTGAATAGGATGCTTTAAAACCTTTTCTAATGATAAAGTATCCCATAATTCATAAAGCTTTTGATAATCTTCTTGAGCTACAAGTAAACCATTTAAAGCACCAATAGAAGTACCTGTCACAATATCAAAATGATATCCTAGTTCTTGTAAAGCTTTTAGACAACCTGATTCATAAGCTCCTTTAGAGCCACCACCTGATAAAACTAACCCGTATTTCATAAAAACACATCCTTTTCAATAATTATACGTTTTCATAAAAAAAATACAACTTTATCATTTTAATATATGAAGAGTTTGTTATAATTATATGGCAAGGAGGATTAAAAAATGAAAAATGTAGTGAAAACAGATCAAGCTCCAGGAGCTATTGGTCCATATAGTCAAGGAATACAAGTAGGGGATATGTATTTTTTCTCAGGACAAATTCCTCTAGTACCAAGTACAGGTGAAATGCCAGAAGGAATCGAAGCACAAGCTCATCAAGCTTTAAAAAATGTGAAAGGTTTATTAGAAAGCCAAGGGTTATCATTCTCTAATGTTGTAAAAACAACTGTTTTTTTAGATAACATGGATGATTTTACAACAGTAAATGGTATTTATGCTGAATACTTTGTAGAACCTTATCCAGCAAGATCTGCTGTAGAAGTTGCTAAACTTCCTAAAGGTGCTTTAATTGAAGTAGAAGTTATTGCTAAAAAATAATGAAAAAAGAGATTTACCACATAAGGATGTTTTAATGTACTAGCACATGGTGCAACTCAAAAATGAGTTGCACCGATTTTTTTGCTATGTGATAAATCGAAACTCCTGAGGAGTTTGACAAACATGTCCATTTGCTACAACTGAATAGTGAAAATTTTATAGGGAAAAAAACAGGCACAGCTGACGGCTTTTATCTTCATTAGCTGTGCTTGTTTTTAAATGATCATTTTTATACATTCCTATCTTAGTATTTATACAAATGATTTTACGGATGTGTATATTGCCCATGCTTTTTAGTTTTTTTACCATATTGGATTGCAAATTTAGGGCAGTGATGTAAGCAAGAAAGGCACATAACGCATTGCTCCTTAACCCATTCGGGTTTATGGTCTTTGATTAAAATGGCGGAAACAGGACAGTTTTTGACACATAATCCACATTCAACGCAGGTATCTTCAACTGAAAAATGCTTTGTTTTTCGCATTAAATCATATTCGATATTATAACCTATCTTTGCAAGGGGATAAGGAAGTTTATTTTTCATAAAATCCCCTATAGTAAAATTTTTTATTTGCTTGATAATATAATCAATTTCATGCTCTGCATTATTATTTATACGCTGAATTTTTTCTTTATTGCTCAAATCAAAAATTGGAGTCCAAGTATCTGGCATTTTCACACTGAATTTTGTGGACAATGGCAAGCCTTTAGGAGCAAGAATATTATCTGCAAATCTTCCAGTTTGTCCCGGAGTTGTTCCGTAAGTTGCAATGAAATATATGTAGTCCGGTTTATAGCGTAAATCTAATCTTTGTAAAAACTCGATTATAATAGCTGGTAATCCCCAAGAGTATGTAGGGCTTACTATACCAAGTGTTTTGTATTTCTCATCAAATGAGAAAATTTGTTTTTGATAGCAATCTGTAATAGAAACGGCAATGTCACCTGTTTTAGTTGCAATCCTTTTGGCAACATATTCGCTGTTTCCAGTTGCTGAAAAATATAAAATCATAATCTATCTCCTTATCCAAGACCTGCAAATTTAACAAGAAGTGTATGTGGAATAAGCTTTGCAAGCAATCTGTAGCATTTATAAAATGCACCGGTAGTATAAACGGCTCTGCCTTTTTTTGCAGCTTTTAATGATTTCAAAGCAGCAGTCTTTGGATCGATTACAGGCAAGCGTCTTTGACCTTTTGTAAGTTCAGGTTTTGTCATTTCTGTAAGCATAAAACCTGGACACATCGCGCATACATTTATGTGTCTGTCTTTAAGTTCCTCACGTAATCCAAGAGAAAATGCGGATACATAGGATTTTGATGCACAATAAACGATTAAGTTTGTGTTTGGAACAAATGCAGAGGTTGAGGATACTTCCAAAATTGTACCTCCGTCTATAATATATGGCAGACATATCTTTGTTATTGCGGTTGCTCCTTTACAGTTCAAGTCAATGATTTTTAGCATACTTTCAAGCTCCATATCCTCAAAAGGAGAACCGATTGACATACCTGCATCATTTATTAAAACTTCAATTTGAGGATTATTGGTTTTTAATTTTTCTTCCAATAGTTTGAAACTGCTCATATCAGTCATATCCATAGGAATAATTGTACAATGTTTATCGGGATATTTCATAGAAACTTCTTTTAATCGTTCCTCACGACGGGCAATCAGCCATAGTTCATCTATTTCAGGAAATAATTTTGTGACGGCGTCAACATAGCAGACACCAAGTCCGGAAGATGCTCCGGTTATAACTGCAATACTCATAAAAACACTCTCCTTTACACAAGTGAATAAATTTAGACACTTGTAAAATTCTTGATTTCATACTATATTGTAACTGGCAACAAGACAAGTGACAAATGGACTTACTTGTTTAAAGTTAGACAAATATTGAATTTTGCAAAAGGGGACAGATATGAAATACGATATTACAAAGCCATTAACAAAAGGAGCAAAACGAACACTTAGGGCATTCAGTAAGGAAATGTTTATGCTTTTGTCTGAGAAATCCTTTGAGGAAATCACTGTCGGTCAGTTATGTGAAGCGGCACAATATCCTCGTGCGACATTTTATAATTACTTTGATGATAAATATGATTTGCTTGGTTACTGTTGGCAGACACTTGCTGAGCAAATAGGATTTAGTGATTATCATCATGCTGAAGAAAATGAAATGTTGTACCTTTATTTTGATCGAATTTATGATTTTACAAAGCAAAATGAAGTTGTTATACACAAGGTTCTTTTGAATAACAGCGAGGTAGGATATATGTTTTCAAGTTTTAGAAATTTTTTGAATAATAAAATGCGTTTTATATTTAAAAGCTGTCCAGAAGCAATGCAAAAAGACATTCCTAGTGAATTGCTTGCAGACCATTACAGCAATACATTATTTCTTGTATGGCAGTGGGCAACAATAAAAAAATCTGACTGCACGAAGGAACAGGCACATAAATATCTTTGCTTATTAGTCAGTAATTTGTGAATTTCTCAGCATAGGTATGAAGAAAATTGAAATAATGATTATGAAAAAAGCGAGTGAAAGGATTTATATTTTCACTTGTTTTAATTTATGTCATGGAGTGATTAATTAGTATCTACACTATCATATTTTCTACTTTGAGTTTACTTTTTTTCTTACTGGCTGTTCAATTAAATTCTTTGCTTGATACTCAATATTTGCAAGATAATCATAGAGTATTTCGTGATTTTGAGAAAATTACGAAGATATGAATTTCCTAAAAATAGAAAAAGGCTCTGATCTTTTACAATCAAAGCCTCGATTTCATCTTTACTACAACCTATAAGATTAGCAAATGCGAAATCTTTTTTAATTATTATAAAAATAGAATAGCAATAACTCCTACTATAAAACAATAGTAAGAAAAATAATTCAATTTTCTT
>UQVG01000147.1 GCA_900544435.1 uncultured Erysipelotrichaceae bacterium
TAAATGGTCTGATGACCATGTGGCTTGTCTTGTACTTGCAAGTGGAGGTTATCCAGGAAAATACGAAAAAGGACTTGAAATTAAAAATATTGACAAAGTAAGTGATGATATTGTTGTTTTCCATGCGGGAACAGCTTTAAAAGATGGTAAACTTGTCACAAATGGCGGACGTGTTTTAAATGTGTGTGCAAAAGGAGCAAATTTACAAGAAGCACTTGCGAAAGTCTATGAAACTGCTACAATTATTACATTCGATGGTATGTACTATCGTCATGATATTGGACTTAGATAGGAGAGAACTCTATGACAAATGTAAGAAGAATTTATGTAGAAAAAAGAAAAGAATACGCAACAGAAGCGCATGAAATTCAAACCAACCTCGTTGAACAATTAGGTTTAACAATTCATTCACTTCGTATTGTTCATCGTTATGATGTACAAGGAATTAGTGAAGAAATCTTACAACAAGGAATTAATACAATTCTTGCTGAACCAATGGTGGATCATGTTTATGATGAAACATTTCCAATGAGTGAAAAAGAATCTGTTTTTGCAATTGAATTTTTACCAGGTCAATATGATCAACGCGCTGATTCATGCGAACAATGTTTCCAAATTCTAACAGGAACATCTTCAACAAAAGTAAGATGTGCCAAACTTATTGTAGTAGACATTGATAAAAATGAAGATGTTTTAAATCAAATCAAACATTATTTAATTAATCCTGTTGATCAAAGAATTGCTTCTTTAGAAAAACCAGAACATTTAAATGATGAAACACCTGATATTAAACCTGTACTAACTTTAACTGGATTTAATGATTTAGATGAAGTAGGATTAAATCAATTCTTAAAAGATAATGGAATGGCTATGAATCTTGATGATTTAAAAGTAACTCAAGATTACTTTAAAAATGAAGAACATAGAGATCCTACTGAAACAGAAATTAAAGTATTAGATACATATTGGTCAGATCACTGTCGTCATACAACATTTGCGACAGTTATTACAGATATTGATATTCAAAATGGTGCTTTTAAAGAAATCTTAGAAAAAGATATTGAAAGCTATAAAACAAGCAGACATGCCGTTTATGGGGTAAATACAACAAGACCTCTTACTTTAATGGATCTTGCAACGATTTCAATGAAAGAACTTCGTAAAAAAGGATATCTTGATGATATGGAAGTTTCTGAAGAAATTAATGCATGTTCTATTGAAATCACTGTTCATACAAATCAAGGAGATGAACAATGGTTATTAATGTTTAAAAATGAAACACATAACCATCCTACAGAAATCGAACCATTTGGGGGAGCTGCTACATGTTTAGGTGGAGCTATTCGTGACCCACTTTCAGGACGTGCTTATGTTTACCAATCAATGCGTATTACTGGAGCAGGTGATCCAAGAAAAACATTGGCAGAAACAACGCCAGGTAAATTACCACAAAGAAAAATTTGTCAAGAAGCCGCTCATGGTTTTTCAAGTTATGGTAACCAAATCGGGTTAACAACAGGTTATGTTCATGAAATCTACGATGAAGGTTATATCGCTAAACGTATGGAAGTAGGAGCTGTTGTGGCTGCTGCACCAAAAGAACAAGTAAAACGTTTAGAACCACAAAATGGACAAATCGTCTTATTAATTGGTGGACGTACAGGACGTGATGGTATTGGTGGTGCTACAGGTTCTTCAAAATCTCATGATGTAAAATCTATTGAAACAGCAGGTGCTGAAGTTCAAAAAGGAAATCCTGTTGAAGAAAGAAAAATTCAAAGATTATTTAGAAATAAAGCAGTCTCAGAAAAAGTTGTTAGATGTAATGACTTTGGAGCTGGTGGAGTTTGTGTTGCCGTTGGTGAACTTGCTCCAGGACTTGATATTGATTTAGATGCTGTTTTGAAAAAATATGATGGTTTAACAGGTACAGAACTTGCTATTAGTGAATCACAAGAACGTATGGCCATTGTTGTTAATGACTATGATGTTGATTTCATTAAAGAAGAATGTGCAAAAGAAAACTTAGAAGTTGTTCAAGTTGCAACTGTCACAGATACAAATCGTTTAGTGATGAAACACATGGGTAAGGATATTGTTAATATTTCTCGTGATTTCTTAGATGCTGCAGGAGCAAAACGTTATCAAAATATTGAAGTTGAATTACCAGACTTTGAAAGCACACCATTTGATGAAGAAGAAAGAACTGATTTTGTTGATACAACAAAAGAAGTATTATCAAGATTATCTGTTGCTTCGCAAAAAGGTCTTGTTGAAAGATTTGACTCATCTATTGGAAATGGTACAGTTTTATCTCCTTATGGTGGACGTACATACCACACAGAAACAGAAGGAATGGCTGCTTTAATTCCTGTTTTAGGAAAAGAAACAACAACTGCTTCTTTAATGGCTTATGGTTATAATCCAAAAATTTCTAAATGGTCACCATATCATGGTGCTATGTATGCTGTTGTTGAAAGTGTAGCTAAGATTGTTGCAATGGGTGGAAATTATCATACAATTCGTTTTTCATTCCAAGAATATTTTGAAAAATTATTAGATGATCCAAAACGTTGGGGTAAACCATTAGCTGCTTTACTTGGAGCTAATCGTGTTCAACAAGAATTGAAACTTCCATCAATTGGTGGTAAAGATTCGATGTCAGGAACATTTGAAAATATTTCAGTTCCACCAACACTTGTTTCTTTTGCGATTACAGCAAGTGATGTTCATGATGTTATGACACCAGAAGCAAAAGAAGCTGGACATATTTTAGCGGAAGTTCAAATTAAAAAAGATCAATTTAGAGTCTTTGATTTTGATCATTTACAAAAACAATACGATGCTATTCAAGATTTAATGAAACAAAAGAAAATTTATTCAGCCTATACAGTTAAAGATGGTGGTGTGATTGAAGCTGTTTGTAAAATGGCTTTTGGTAATGGCTTAGGAGCTGCTTTCAATACAGATTATTCACTTGCTTCTTATGTTGAAAAGAATTATGGAAATATCATTGTTGAAGTAAAATCTGAAAAAGATCTTGCAGGTTTAGATTATCGTGTTGTAGCTACTTTAAATGATAGTGATAAATTCTCTTATGGTATGGATACAATTGCTATTCAAGATGCTTATGCAATCAATAAAGCACCATTAGAAAGTGTTTATCCTACAAGAGAAAAAGCACCTACACAAGATATTAAAGTTGCTGAATGTAAAACAAGATCAACTTTAAAAGCAAAACAATATATTGAAACACCATTAGTTGTTATTCCAGTATTCCCAGGAACAAACTGTGAATATGATTCAAAACGTGCTTTTGAAAAAGCAGGAGCAAAGGTTGAACTTGTTTTAATTAGAAATAAAACAGAAGAAATGTTAAAAACATCTATTGATGAATTGGAAAATGCCATCAAACGTGCTAATATTGTGATGCTACCAGGAGGATTCTCTGCTGGTGATGAACCTGAAGGTTCAGGTAAATTTATTGCAACAGTTTTAAGAAATCCAAGATTAAAAGCTGCAATTAGTGATTTATTAGATAATAGAGATGGTTTAATGATTGGTATTTGTAATGGATTCCAAGCACTTATTAAATTAGGATTACTTCCATATGGTGAAATTAGAGATATGTCTGAAAATGATGCAACTCTTACATTCAATACCATTGGACGTCACTTATCTCAATTTGTAGATACACGTATTGGTTCTGTTAAATCACCATGGCTTGCTAATGTTAATGTGGGAGATGTTCATGTTATTCCTATTTCTCATGGAGAAGGACGTTTTGTTGCTCCTAAAGAAGTTATTGATGAATTATTTGCTAATGGACAAGTATTCTCTCAATACGTTGATCCTAATCGTAAAGTTACAATGCAAACACCATACAATCCAAATGGTTCAATGTATGCAATCGAAGGTATTGTTTCTCGTGATGGTCGTGTACTTGGTAAAATGGGACATAGTGAACGTCAAGGAGAAAATCGTTTTAAAAATGTTTATGGTGAAATGGATCAAAAATTATTTGAAGCTGGTGTAAATTATTTTAGAGGTGGTAAATAGAATGGATAAACAACAATTTGAATGTTTTACATTAAGTCCTTTAGATGGACGTTATGCAAGTATTAAAGATGCTTTAGGTGAATATTTTTCTGAGTATGCTTTAGTAAAATATCGTGTTTTTGTTGAAATTCAATGGTTAAAATTCTTAATTGAAAATGTTGAAAGTGATGTACTTTCTAAATTCAACAAAGATAATTTAGGACAAATTGAAGCTATTTCAAAAGATTTCAATTATGATTCTTTTAAAGCAATTAAGGATATTGAATCTGTTACAAGACATGATGTCAAAGCAGTAGAATATTTTATTGGAAATCAATTAAAAGATATGGGTTATGATTATTTAATCAGCTTTGTTCATATTGGATGTACTTCAGAAGATATTAATAATACATCTTATGCTTGTATGATCAAACATGGTTTAAATGATGTTTGGTTAAAGAAAGCAAAAGAATTTACTGCTATTATTAATAAGTGGGCTGTTGAACATAAAAATGATGCGATGTTAGCTCATACACATGGTCAACCTGCAACACCAACAACAATTGGTAAGGAATTTAAGGTTTACGCTTATCGTTTTACTTCAAGTATTGAAAATATTGAAAATATTAAAATTAAAGCTAAATTTAATGGGGCAACAGGGAACTATAGTGCTATTTTAACAGCATTCCCTCAATTAGATTGGCAAACTCTTAATAAAAAATTTGTAGAAGAATATTTAGGATTAACATATAATCCTTTAACAACACAAATTGAAAGTCATGATTATACATGTCATATTTTAGATGGTATCCGTCATTTCAATAATGTGTTAGTGGACTTTGATGTTGATATGTGGTTATATATTTCAATGGAATACTTCAAACAAATTCCTGTAAAAGGAGAAGTAGGAAGTAGTACAATGCCTCATAAAGTCAATCCAATTCGTTTTGAAAATTCAGAAGCAAATGTTGATATGTCTAATAATATTTGCGTTGGTTTATCAAATAAATTACCTAAATCACGTATGCAAAGAGATTTATCAGATAGTTCAAGTCAAAGAAATATTGGTTTAGCTTTTGGTTATTCTTTACAAGCAATTAGTGAAACAACAAATGGTTTAGCTAAATGTGTTGTTAATAAAGATAAACTTGCAGCTGACTTAAATGAAAAATGGGAAGTTCTTGCTGAACCAATTCAAACAATGCTTAGAAAATATGGTATTTCTGATGCTTATGATCAATTAAAAGAACTTACAAGAGGTAAAAACATTTCACAAGAAGCAATCATGGAATTTGCAAAAGGATTAGATGTTTTATCAGATGAAGATCGTCAAACTTTATTAGATATGACACCTGCAAGTTATATTGGTTATGCTTCTGACTTATGTGATATTGATTTATAATGATTGATCGTCGCGCAATAAATATTTTATATAATGATCAAGTTGGCAAAAAGCTGGTAGAAGACTTCTATCAGCTTCTTGTTGTTTATAGTCAAAATGAAAAAAGGCTCCGTGTCAATAGTGGAGGGGCTTAAGAGATAGCGAAAGCTATCTCTTTTCT
>UQVG01000148.1 GCA_900544435.1 uncultured Erysipelotrichaceae bacterium
ATATTCATTATATTTTTTGTTATTGCTTATCTTTTTTCAAATCGTATTACCCCTAGAATTGAAAATATAGCTACCAAAGAAATAAATCAATTTATTCAAATACTTATCAATCATACTTCATTTACACAAAAAATAGATACACATAAACTTTATAAAAAAGAAAATAATTCCATTAGTTTTCAAATGAGTTATATCAATGATATTGCTTCTAATTACATCAACAATCTTGAAGAAACTCTTTTAAAGCTTGAAGAAGGCACTTTTCAACAAAAAGATAATTCCCCCTATAGTAAAAAACTTTTAAAAATCAATCAACAAAAAGGCATAGTTGCTTATATTCCTGTTGGTTCACTTACCAATAATATTTTTTTACAAGATAGAGGCCCATCTTTTTCTATTAAATATAAAACTCTTTCTTTAACCTCATCAAATATCAATAAAAAAATTAAAAATTACGGTATCAATCACCTTGCCATCTCTATCGATTTAAATATTACAATTATTTTACAAGTCCTTGTTCCCTTATATCATGAACACTTTAAAGAAAATTATACAATTCCACTTGTCTATGAAGTCATTGAAGGTGAGGTTCCCTCATGGTATCAAAACTAAACATTTTAAAAACATATTATCATCTTCCTCTAGAAGATCAATTTTCATTCATCTATGAAAATAAACATTATTATTTAACTAACAAGCCTTTTCCTTTATACTATCAAGAATATATTTCTTTGCTTCAAATTAATCCGTTTAAAATTATCAACAATATTTACCAACAAAAACACTCACAAGGTTATATTCTTTATCAGCTGAAAAGCATTCCAATAGATATACAAAAAATCATTTCTCTATCTCTTAAATCTCAAGAAACCAAAACAGTTAATAATATAAAAAAAGAATGGATCAAATACTATGAATCCATTCTTGTCTATACACCTTCAAATTCTTTAGAATACCAAGTTATCTATTACACCCTATTTACTCTATGTCAGGTATCTATTGAGCTTTTAAATCATTATTTTTTACCCATAACATCCATCAGCCTGTCCTATCAACACAAAAAAATTCATTCATACGAAGATATTTATCTAATAGAAAATATAGAAATCAACATATACATGCATGATCTTTTCTGTTTATACCTAAATAATACTATTTCCATCTACCAATTAGAACAAATAATCAATGAATATAACCTAACTTCAAAGGATCTACAAATTCTTTTATGTTATGCTCTTTTCCCTCAAACATGTCTTGTACATTTCCATGAAGATTCTTTAACAACAAAAAGAAAAAGATTAATAAAATATATTAAAAAATTATCTTCTCTCATTCTTCTTCTTCAAAAATATATTCAAATTCCTTCTCTTAAATGGATAAAATGAACAATAAAACTACCGATTTAATCATTTATTACATTTCGGTAGTTTCCTATTTAGAATAAGATATACTTATTTATTCATTTTTACATACTCTTCTAAACATACTCCTAATTCATTAATCTTTTTAGCGTGTTTTTTCCCCACATAACGATAATGCCATGGTTCATAGCCTACTTTTGTAATATCATTTTTACGCGTTGGATAGCGCAAAATAAAGCCATATCTCCAACTATTTTGTATCAACCATTGTTGTTCAGCCGTCTTTTCTTGACTATGATCAAGACGTTGATTGTTTATAGAAACAATATCTACTGCAAATCCTAATTGATGTTCACTTGTTTTTGGTCTTGCCACCCAAAAAGCAGCTTTATCATATGCCTCTTGCTTTGAATATCCCTGTTTTAAATAATTATTAACTTTATTTTGATAAAGTTGCTCTTGTTTTTCATTTGTTCGATAAGAAGAACAAATCAATAAATTTAATCCTTCACTCTTGGCTACTTTTAACATTGCTGTTAAATCTTTATAAATTCTTCGATCAACTAATTGATTATTATTCAATCGTACTAAATCAACTTTCCAATCTTCAGGAATCGTATTTTCAAAATTAACTAATGTTAATAATTCATCATCATTGCTTTGATAATTTTTAATTTTATGTGTTACTAATTTATTTTGATGATTCATTAAAAAGCATAAACAAGTAACAATCCCTATCATCAAAAAAATAACCCCTAATACCTTTATTTTATTAATTTTCTTCACTTTAATCGCTCCTTCTAACAAAAATGCATCCTTTTTACACTTTTAAGTGTATAAAAAAGATGCATAAAAACATCACCAAAGAAGCATCAAAGTTGTATCAATAACCTGAACTATCTGCTATATATGCTTGATTGTCTGCCATTTTAAACAAATACTTATAAGTTTCTTTATCAGATAAACCTAAGTATTTTCTTCCAAAAGCATAAATCTCTGTGTCCTCTTTATCGCCATATTTTTTATTATAATAATTATACTGATATATCAAATGGGTATCAACATCAATCATAGCGTTAAAAATTCTTTCTTCATTTGTAAAACCCACTTGGTAGACACTTACATTTTTTTGAGAATTCAATCTATTACTATAGTGTTTCAATGTATAATTGTAACATACATAATTTTCATCAAAATTAAATTCTGTTAAAATACCTAGATTTTTTAATATATTTAATTGTTCATTAACAATCGTATGAATTTTTTGAATATTTTCATTACTCATATCTTGAACCTGTGTCGTAGTGATAATATCATTTCCTTTATTTTCATAATCAACAATCAGTTCTAATTTTTCAGCAACTGAAAGTTTACTTGTTTGAATGTGATAGCCTTCATTTTTTATTTTTTCAATTTGAAGATGACCAATTAATTCATCATCTTGTACTTTAGAAACAACTAAAGGAACTAATGGAATAATGATTAATAAAGTAATAGCAATGATAAACTTCATTATGTTTTTATAATTATTCATTATTCTTTACTCCTTATAACAACTGTCACCGTTGTTCCTTTTCCTAAAGTACTTTCAAAATCAATCGTTCCCTGATGAATCTTAATAATTTGATCACATAGTGCAAGTCCTAATCCGGCACCACCTGCACTTCGAGAACGTGATTTATCAACCATATAAAATGCTTCCTTAATTTTATTTAACTCTTCAGCAGCCATGCCACATCCATTATCCTTGATTATAAACTGATATCCTTTTTCTAATCTATTTCCTTTTAAATATATTTTACCATTTTCACTTACTGCTTTACGGGCATTATCTAGTAAATTTAAACATACTGTTTTCATTAAATCTGGTTCAATATAGAGTTCCCCAGGTTCAATTTTAGTAAAAAATTGAATTTGATTTTCTTTCATCAATAAATCCACTGTATCTTCAATTCCCTGAAAAAATACTTCTGCAGAAATTCTATACAATTTAAAATCTTGTTTTTTTAAAACAACTAATTCTAACAATTTCATTGACATCGATTCTAATCGCTTACCTTCTTCAACAATCAAATGAGAATAATTAACAATTTCTTCCTCATTTAAACGTTTAGAACGTAACATATCTCCATATCCTATAATAGAAGTCAAAGGTGTTTTTAATTCATGAGCAAAATTTCCTACAAACAATTCTTGTCTTTCAACAGCTTCATGCAATTCTTTCATTGTTATTTCTAAACGCTTTGCCATCATGTTAAAATCTTTTGTCAGTTGTCCAATTTCATCTTCACTACTTACCGTTAGTGGAACAATTGCATATCCATCAGCAATCCCCATTGTCGCTTTAGATAACTTTTTTATTGGACTAACAAGCCATCTTGTTATCACAAAAATAACAATAGCACTTACAGATAAAAGTATAAGTGTATAATAAAATAATGTTCTAAATTGCTCTTCTCGATTTAAAAAAACTTCAGTAATATCTCGCATATTTTCAAAATAGAGATTTGTTTCATTCAAAGAAAAGTTTCTAAGTGCAAGTAATTTATAGTGATTTTTATTTTTTAAAACAACATATCCTCTTTCGTTTTGAGAAATTTTCTTAAAAAGATGCTGATCATTATCAAAAGAGTCATTTTGATAAACAACATGCCCATTTTCATCTCGAATACAAAACGAAACACTTCCATTAAATGTTTCAACTATCATATTAGAAAATAAGCTTTGCAACAAATCAAGACGTTCTTGAGACGTATCTCCTTTTAGTGTCAATTCTTCTAAATATGGATATAATTCAAGCGTTAATGAATTGACTAAGATATCATTTTCTTGGTAAACACTCTCTGTCTCGCGTTCAAAAGAGTTATTAAAGCTTGTTTGAATCAACATAGCCCCTCCTACACTAAAACAAATAAGCGTTATCGTCATGATACTAAAATA
The DNA here is from genome assembly GCA_900544435.1 of uncultured Erysipelotrichaceae bacterium. Taxonomy (GTDB): domain Bacteria; phylum Bacillota_I; class Bacilli_A; order Erysipelotrichales; family Coprobacillaceae; genus Faecalibacillus. The sequence continues at coordinate 4,302 of UQVG01000148.1, forward strand.
AAGCTTCCAAAAAAATTTCATCAATCCGCCTCCAAACGATATCCAACTTTATAAACGGGAACAATTTTATCTTCTAATCCAAGTTTTTTTCGCATTCTTTGTACATGTAAATCAACAGTTCGGCTATCTCCCATATAATAATCACCCCAAACTGCTTCATAAATTCGATCACGAAATAAAGCAATATTTTTATTTTGAATAAATAATAACAATAAATCATATTCTTTTACTGTTAGATTGATTATTTGATTATTTTTCCTAACAATACGCGAAAGTGTATCAACAGTAATATCATAAACACTTAAAACAGTTGCAGTTTTATGATAACGACGTAATACTGTTTCTACACGAGCTAGTAATTCAATAATTTCAAAGGGCTTTACTATATAGTCCTCAGCTCCCAATTTCAATCCCTTAACACGATCTTTTACATCGCTTTTAGCTATTAAAAAAATAACAGGAATTTCTAAAGGTCGAATATATTCCATCAATTCATATCCATTAATTTTTGGTAACATAATATCTAATAAAATTAAATCAAATTGTTGATGATCAATTAATTCAATAGCTTCTTTTCCATCAAAGGCACATACACAACAATATCCAGCATCTGATAAATTAATTTTAATAAGTCTACTAATAGGTCTTTCGTCTTCGACAATCAATATTTTATTCATGAAATCACCTCACCATTTTATCTTACATCAAAGTTGCATCATATTCGTATCATTTTTATAAAAAAAACACACTTATTTGATAAGTGTGTAAGCTCCATCATGGAGCCTTAACTTTTCTTATATTCGAAAAATTATACTCCCAAGATTGATTAAATCAATTAAATGGGTTATATAAAAATTATTATTAATTTTCAAGCCAATTATTGAAAATAACAAAAGAAAATAGTACAACTAGAACATATAGTAAGTTGAAACTAATTGCTAAATAGTAATTTGTAGAGGAGATATTTATGGAAGATAAACAAGTATTATTTAATAATATAGATAAAGTTCACACTACCGAAATGGGTATTGATAGAATTAAGAAAAATCTTAAATTAGATACTGATGATGTTGTTGAGTATTGTAAGAATAAAGTTTTAGATAAAAATTGTAACATCTATAAACAGGGTAAAAATTGGTATTGTGAAATTGATAATATAAAAATAACAATCAATTCATATAGTTATACAATTATAACAGCACACAAATTAAAGAGGTAAAATAGATGGATTATCAAATAATAGAATTAGAAGAATTTAATGTAATAGGAATAAGGTATGAA
>UQVG01000149.1 GCA_900544435.1 uncultured Erysipelotrichaceae bacterium
TTATATATATAATGAACATGATGAAAATCAAGTTCAATCAATGAGAAGAAAGTTAAAAAAGAAAAAAAGAAAAAGAAGAGGATGCTTAGTTATCATTGCTTTGTTTTTAGCTTTTTTACTTGTGTTTTTCTTTAGTGATATGTCTAAAGTAAAAAAGATTACAGTGACAGGATGTAAAGTCACAAGTCAAGAAACTATTGTTGAACAGTTACCTATTAAATCAAAACAAACGTATTTTTTTAAGGTTAATAAAAAACAAATTGCTAAACAAATTGAAAATATAATTTTTGTTGAAAAAGCAACTGTTTCAAAGGATCTAATAGGGAATATTAAAATAAATATTAAAGAAAATAATGCTTCATTATATGGTTATGTTAATAATATTCTTTATGTAGCTGATCAAGATGGTGTGATTGAACAAGATCAACAACAAAAATGGTTGTCTTATGTACAAAGATGTCCACAAATGATGAATTTTGATGAAGAACATTTTCAATCATTTGTTCAAGCATATGTAAAATTACCATCTGTTGTTCAAAATCAAATTTCAAGTATAGTCTTTGAACCAGATGAAAAAGATCAAACAAGATGTAGATTAGAATTAGATGATGGAAAGATTTTTTATGTTCGTATTGAAGATATGAAAAAACAACTTACATCAACAAATTACTACCTTGTTGTACAAAGTTATCCAGATTATAAATACTATAATTTTTTAGGAAAAAATGTCTATGTATACAATTAAATAGTACATGAAAAAGCTACGTGGTTGAAACTAAAACCTTTAAATATCGTAGCTTTTATGATAATATAATGGTATATGTAGTAAGGGGAGATAGACATGAATGAAGTTTATGCAGTATTAGATATAGGTAGTGCTTCAATTGAATTGTTAGTTGGTGAAATTATCAATTCTAATTTACATGTTCTTTTTTCTAAAAAAGTCCCTAGTCATGGTGTAAAAAAAGGCATCATTGAAAATGAGGGTTTATTAGTGAATGACATTAAAGCAGTTGTTCAAGAAGCTAATGAATTCCTTGATGGAGAGATTAAAGCAGTTGGTCTTACAATTCCTACTATTCGTTCTAAACTTTATCAAAGTAACAGTAGTGTTTCACTAAGTGACCATGATAAGATTTCGAAAGATGATATTGTTAAGGGATTGAAATTATCAGCAAAATTTAAAAAATCACATGATGAAGAAGTTGTGTGTGTAATTCCAGTACGTTTTAATGGTGACTTTGGTATGAGTCAAGTGCCTCCAATTGGAGAAGCATCAAGAAATTTAATTATTGATACTTTGATTATTACTTCACAAAAACAAATTTTATATCCATATATTACGGCTGTAGAAAAGTCAGGTTTAGAGGTAATGGATATTTGTATCAATGCTTTTGCGTGTGCGAAAGAAGCTTTTGATGCGGTTTATCTTCAAGAAGGTGCATTGATTATTGATATGGGATATAAAACGTCAACAATATCTTTCTATAAAGATGGATATTTGAAATATTTAACAGTATGTTCTGTTGGAGGATACAATTTGACAAGAGCAATTGCTCAACATTTACAAATTTCTATGAATCAAGCAGAAACTTATAAAGTCAAATATGGTTCTTTAGATTATACTGTTGGACAAGAAGATATTATTCATACAACTGAACTTCCAGATGGACGTAAAGATTATACTCAAAAAGACTTTGCATGTATTTTGGAAGAAGCAACAGTTGATATATTAAATGTAATTAAAGAAAAAGTGGGTGTTATTGATAATGGTCAACATTATGAAACACTTATTGTTGGTGGCGGAGGAGAACTTGAGCTACTAGATAAAGTTGCTGGTCGTATTTTAGAAGGACCAGTAAGAGTATATCGTCCAGATATTATTGGTATTAGAGATATGGCATATGTTTCTGCTGTAGGAATGATTTTTTATATGTCTGATCGTGCTAAATATTTAGGTCCTTATGAAACATCAGTTATTTTACCAGATATTTCTAATACAATGGCTGTGAGATTTAAAGGACTTACAAAAGTAAAAGATCCAAAAGAGAAAACAGGAAGATTTAGTAGATTACTAGATACTTTCTTTGGCGAAGAAGAATAGATAAAAGAGAGGATAAAACATGAACGAAGAATTAGATTTTGAACAAGTTGCAAAGATAAAAGTCATCGGTGTTGGTGGCGGAGGAAATAACGCTGTTAATCGTATGGTTGAAGAAGGTGTTAGAGGAGTAGAATTCTTTGTCGCAAATACAGATGTACAAGTTTTAAGACGTTCACCTGTAGAAAATAAAATTGTTTTGGGAAAAGATTTAACTAAAGGTTTGGGAGCAGGTGGTAATCCAGAAATAGGTAAAAAAGCTGCTTTAGAATCTGAAGGAGATATTAGAACTGCATTAGAAGGTGCAGATATGGTTTTCATTGCTGCTGGTATGGGTGGTGGAACTGGTACTGGTGCAGCTCCTGTTTTTGCTAAAATTGCTCGTGAATTAGGAGCTTTAACAGTTGGTGTTATTACTAAACCATTTACATTTGAAGGAATGAAACGTAAAAAACAAGCTATTGAAGGAATTGATGAATTACGTGCCAATGTTGATAGTATTATTGTTGTTTCAAATGACCGATTATTACAATTAATTGGTGGTCGTCCAATGCAAGAAGCTTTTAGAGAAGCTGATAATGTATTAAGACAAGGTGTTCAAACAATTACTGATTTAATTGCTGTTCCTGCATTTATCAACCTTGACTTTGCTGATATCTGCGCAGTTATGAAAAATAGAGGAAATGCGTTAATTGGTATTGGTATGTCATCAGGTGATGATAAAGCAAAAGAAGCAGCAAAACGTGCAATTTCTTCACCATTACTAGAAGTATCAGTAGCTGGTGCTAAAGATGCTATCATTAATGTAACTGGTGGACCAAATATTTCATTATATGATGCAAATATTGCACTTGAAACAATTTCACAAGAAGTTGGAGATGATATTAATACTTATTTAGGTATTGCTATTAATGAAAACTTAGATGATGAAATTATTGTTACTGTTATTGCTACAGGATTTGAAGAAGAAAAAGAAGAAGTTACTGTACAACCTTCAGTTGCAAGACCTTTAGGTGAGGAACCTCAAACTTTTGAATCTTATGATGATGAAGACGAAGATGATGGTTTTCCACCAGCATTTATCAAAAATAGAAGAATTTAATAAGGTGAGCTAACGATGTTAGCTCATTTTTATAAAGGGGGAAATTTAAATGAGAATTGGATTTATAGGATTAGGGAATATGGCAGGGACAATTTGCCAAGGACTTATTAAAAGCGGTTTTATAGAAGGTAATGAGGTATATGGCTATGATATAAATAGTCAACAACTCAAGATGTATGAACATGATTTTGGCATTCATGTATGTTCAAGTGAACAAGATGTTGTTAAAAATTGTGATTATTTGGTGATGGGGGTCAAACCAAATGTCGTAGAAAGTGTTATTTCAAAAATCAAAGCAGTTATTGATCAACAAGTGATTGTTTCAATTGTAGCGGGATATGGAAATGATAAATATGAAGAATTATTACCAGGAAGTCATCATCTAACAATTATGCCTAATACACCAGCTAAAGTTTTAGAAGGGACAACTTTGTTTGAAAGGGACAATACATTAACAACTGAAGAATTAAGTTATGTTCAAAAAATGTTTGAAAGTATTGGAGAAGTTTATATCATTGATAATTACCAAATGGTTGCAGGTGGTGCTTTGAGTGGTTGTGGACCAGCATTTGTTTATATGTTTATTGAAGCGTTGGCTGATGGAGCAGTTTTAAATGGACTTCCTAGAGAATTGGCTTATAAACTTGCTAGTCAAACTGTTTTAGGAAGTGCAAAAATGGTTAAAGAGACTCAATTACATCCAGGTATTTTGAAAGATCAAGTTTGTTCTCCTGGAGGAATTACGATAAAAGGTGTTAAAGCTTTAGAAGAAAATAATTTTAGAAATGCTGTAATGGAAGCTATTGATCGTTCTAAAAAATAATGAGTAAAAAGTATGATTTGGTTCATACTTTTTTTATGTCAAGATATCTTTTTTGACATCTTTTTTATTTATGATGATAAAGGGGTAAGCAAGATGGATGTCTATGTTGAATTAACTTATTGTATGAATGGTATTTTATTTATCATGACTTATGAAATGATTTCATTATTGCTTAATATTAATTGGTCATTTTTGAAAATCCTTTTCTTGAGTTTTTTAAGTAATATATCGATTGTCCTCATTTATATAGACTATTTACCATATATAAGTTTTTTATACTGGATTGTCCTTTTTTTATTTATTTTCAAAAAACAATTTTTCTTATATTTTCCAGTTTTTTTAATCGTTTATTTTTCAATACTATTCTTTATCAATACCCTAATAAAAGAATCATTTATTTATAATGGAATCTTGATTACTCCCATTAATTACAAAGATATAGTTATTATTATCATGACAGTTATCTTTTTAATCATTGAAACGATTTATCTTATTTATACAAAAAGAAAAATAAAACAAAAAGATGACTTATATGAAATAATGCTTATTTTTAATCAAAAGAAATATCACTGTCAAGGATTTTTAGATAGTGGTAATCATGCATATTATTTAGGATATCCACTTATTTTTATTAAGAAAAATGTTATCGATTCTTATGAAAAAATAGATACCATGACGGTAAGTGGAATCTCAAAAAGAAGAATAGATATTATTTTAGTTGATCAACTTTTGGTCAATAAACAAACATTAAAAAATGTATATGTAGGTGTATTGGATGAATTAGATTACGATTGTTTATTAAATAAAGAATTGATGGGAGGAATTATTTGATGTTGCAAATGATTAGGAAATTTCTAAATCAAAAACAGTATCTTTATTATATAGGAAGACATGATATTTTACCGCCTCCTTTAAAAGGACAACAAGAAAAAGAAACTATTGAAAAAGCAGTTTCTGGCGATCAAAAAGCTAGAGATTTGTTAATTGAACATAATTTAAGACTTGTTGTTTATGTTGCAAAAAGATATGACAATAGTGCAAGTTGTCCATTAGAAGATTTAATTAGTATTGGTACAATCGGTTTAGTAAAAGCAATCAATACTTTTAAAGCTGATAAAAATATTAAACTTGCAACATATGCTTCGAGATGTATTGAAAATGAAATTTTAATGTATTTAAGAAAGAATAATAAGATACGATATGAAATTTCTTTAGATGAACCTTTAAATATTGATTATGATGGAAATGAATTACTGTTAGGAGATATTGTAGGAACAGATGATGATCTTGTTGAACAAGAAATGATGAAAAGTGATCAAAAGAAAATTTTTTATGAAGCTTTAAAAAATTTAAATGAAAGAGAAAAAGAAATTTTGATTTTAAGATATGGTTTATCTAATAATGATGAATTGACTCAAAAGGATGTTGCTGATTTATTAGGAATTTCTCAATCTTATATTTCAAGATTAGAAAAGAAAATTATTAAAAAATTAAGAAGTCAATTAAATTATGATGAAGTAAAATAGTATA
>UQVG01000150.1 GCA_900544435.1 uncultured Erysipelotrichaceae bacterium
TTTTTTGGAAAAAAGGAGTTTAGTCAATTAAACGTCTTTGATTTTGTAGTATTTCTAGTTATTTCTGAAATTACAACAATGTCTTTAGAAACACAAGATCTATCTGTTTTAGATAGTGTGATTGCTACACTGACATTGATTATTTTAGATAGGATAGAATCATTTGTTACAATGAGATCAAAAAAATTAAGAGATTTTTTTGAAGGAAGACCTTGTTATATTATTTATAAAGGTAAAATACAATATCAAACAATGAAAAAACTTCGCTATAGTATTGATGATTTATGTCATCATTTAAGAGTAAGCGATATTGATAGTGTTTCTAAAGTAGATTTCGCTATTCTAGAAACAAATGGTTCTTTATCTGTAATTACAAAACAGGATAGTCAAACACTTTTACCAGATGCTTTAATTAGTGATGGAACAATTAATCAAGAGGCATTACAAATGTTAAAAAAAGATGTATCGTGGTTAAAAAATGAATTAAAGAAAAAACACATTTCTCATATAGAAGATGTGCTTTATTGTGTTCTAGAAAAAAACGGGCTTTACGTGATAAAGAAATAATTAACCCAGTAAAATATCTAACATCATCATAATCATAAAACCAACCATAAAACTCATTGTCCCAACATCTATTTCTTTTAAGGCATTAGCTTCAGGAATAAGTTCTTCAATACAAACAAACATCATAGCTCCAGCAGCAAAACTTAAAGCAAATGGCAAAATGCTACTAAAAAGCTGTGCAAACATGAATCCTAAAAGAGCACTGGGAATTTCTACGAGTGCGGAGTATTGACCATACATCATAGCTTTAAAACGACAAAGACCATTTTCATGTAATGGTAAAGAAATAGCAGTTCCCTCAGGAAAATTTTGAATGCCAATGCCAATAGATAAAATCAGTGCAGGAAGAAGATTTGTTTTAGCACTAGCGATAGCTATACCTACTGCTAGTCCTTCAGGAATATTGTGTAAAGTCATAGCTAGTAATAAAAGTTTATTTTTAGAAAGTGTATTAGCTGGTCCTTCTTTTTGATGAGAAATAATATGTTCATGAGGAAGATATTTATCACATAATCTTAAAAATAAACCACCAATAAAAAAAGTAATAGGAATGAAAAAAAGTAAGAGAAAATGTTCTTCAACTTGTTGTATAGCTGGTAAAAGAAGTGAAAAAAATGTTGCAGCAATCATAATCCCAGCAGCTAAACCTAAAGCAATACTGACAAGCTTTTGACTTTTGTTTTTGACGAAGTAAACAAGGCTTGAACCAAAAAAAGTCATGAGCCAATTAAAAATAGAAAGTATGAGTACAAGCAAAAAAAGTTGTAAATTTGTTAACATAAAAGACCTCCATAATACATTATGAAGGTCTCTTTTTTTTATCTAGGCTTATCTGTTAATAAAATCGTAGTCACTATCATCAATAGTTACTAAAATAGCTTTTTCAGTTAATCTTTGTTTTTTACTATCATAAGTAGGTAAAACAGTATAATTAACACGAATATTTCTTTCTACTTCTTCATCATAGGCAAAATCTGCTTGTCTAAAGAAAATAGGATCATGATCATAAACAGAAATATTACCAAATTGATTTTGTTCATTATAATAAACAACTTTACCAGATTTTCTAGTTACTAAACTGTCTAGATGAGACATAATTAAATCATACATTTCATCATAAAGTGTACTTGAATCTTTTCCTTGGTATTTTTCATCAATTGCAAGATCACATTCTTTTTGATTTTCATTACATAATGTTTTAATAAATGAATGAACAACTTTAATTAATAATTCATTTTTACTGTTTTCAATTGCTTCATTTAATCTTTGATATAAAGGAAGTTGATCAAAAGCATAACCATTTTCAAAGAATTCATATAATAAATAAGCATTTGCTTCTTTAACATTACCAACAGTAACATTTGTTTTATATAAAACTTCATAGAAGTTAACACCTTTAATACGATTATGTAAAGAAATGAATTCTCTGTTAGCTTCATCATATTCTTTTAATTCTAATAAAGCACAACCTCTATAGTATTTAATCCATTGTAATGCATTGTAATGCCATTTAAGAGGAGTAGCTAATGCTTGATTTGCACATTCAACGCATGCTTTATATTGTTTAGTTTCAAATAAAGCACGTACTTTTAATCTAAAATATCTTTCTTTAAATGATTCAAATTCTCTACCTTCTTTATTTACAAAAGGTTTATCAGATAATAATTTAACATCTAGTTTATTTAGCATTTTAATCATTAAATCATAGTTGATTGGATTTTGATTTAAAGCATACTTAATAGCTCTATTGATTGCTGGTTCAACAGGAGAATATTTTTCTTGTTTACAGATATTTAAAATATCTTCTAGAATATCAAAAAATAAACTTTCTTTTTCTTTGATTTTTTCATCATCAATATTAATAAACTTATTATATAAGGCATATCCATATTGATTAATATATCCTTTTAAAGAAGGAGCCATTTGTAAAAATGTATTTCCTACTTCAATTGCATCATCATTTCTTCCGTTGTTTTTTAATAATTTAATAAAATCATTGGCTTCAAATTCATTAAAAGAACTAGCATCTTCATTGAATTTATTAAAATATCTTTCAATACTTTTTAATTCGTTTTCGTTCATAAAAATCACCTCGTACACTATTATATCATTTATTTGTTACGAATAACATAAAATGTTTTTAAAAACATTTTTTATATGCTATAATAATGCAGAAAATTAAGAGGTGAAAAAATGAGTAAACAAGTGTTTAGTACAGATTTTTACGGGAAAAATCTGACAGTAGAAGTAGGAGAATTAGCTAAACAAGCTAATGGTAGTGTTTTAGTAAGATATGATGATACAGTCATCTTATCGACAGCTGTTGCAGGGAAAGAACCAAAAAGTGTAGATTTCTTTCCACTTACAGTTACATATGAAGAAAAATTATATTCAGTAGGTAAAATTCCAGGAGGATTCTTAAAAAGAGAAGGACGTCCTAGTGAACATGGAACTTTAACTGCAAGAATGATTGATAGACCAATTCGTCCATTATTTGCAGATGGATTTAGAAATGAAGTACAAGTTGTCAATACTGTTTTATCAGTAGATCAACAAGCTTCTCCAGAAATGGCAGCAATGTTAGGGGCTTCTCTTGCATTATGTGTTTCTGATATTCCTTTCAATGGACCAATTGCTGGTGTTAATGTTGGTTTAATTGATGGTGAATTTACAATCAATGCTGGTCCAGAAGAAATGGAAAGAAGTTTAATCAACTTAGAAGTAGCTGGTACAAAAGATGCAATCAATATGGTTGAAGCAGATGCTAAAGAAGTTGATGAAGATACAATGTTAAATGCTTTAATGTTTGGACATGAAGCAATTAAGGAATTAATCGCTTTTGAAGAAAAAGTTGTTGAAGCATGTGGTAAAGAAAAAATTGAAATTCCACTATTTGAATTAGATGAAGCTTTAGTTCAAGAAATTACAGATTTATGTAATGACGAAATGGTAGCTGCAGTATCTATTCCAGGAAAACTTGAAAGATATGCTGCTATTGATGAAATCATGGATCGTGTAACAGCACAATATGATGAAAAAGAATATGCTGATGAAGAAACAAAGGATTCTGTAATGAAACAAGTAGGAATTATCTTACATGACTTAGAAAAAAATGAAGTTAGACGTTTAATTACAGAAGAAAAAATTAGACCAGATGGTCGTAAAATTGACGAAGTACGTCCATTAAATGCACAAGTTGATTTATTACCAAGAGTACATGGTTCGGCTTTATTTACTAGAGGTGAAACACAAGTTTTATCTATATGTACATTAGGAGCTATGGGAGAAGTTCAAAAAATCGATGGTTTAGGATTAGAAGATCAAAAACGTTTTATGCATCACTATAACTTCCCACCATATTCAGTTGGTGAAACAGGAAGAATGGGTGCTCCTGGTCGTCGTGAAATTGGACATGGGGCTTTAGGAGAAAGAGCTTTAGCACAAGTAATTCCTAGTGAAAAAGATTTCCCATATACAATTCGTGTTGTTTCTGAAGTATTAGAATCAAATGGATCAAGTTCACAAGCTTCAATCTGTGCATCATCAATGGCTTTAATGGCTGCTGGTGTACCAATTTCAAATCCAGTTTCTGGGGTTGCTATGGGACTTGTTAAAAAAGGTGATGATTATACAATTTTAACTGATATCCAAGGTATGGAAGACCACTTAGGAGATATGGATTTCAAAGTAGCTGGTACTAAAAATGGTATCTGTGCTTTACAAATGGATATTAAAATTGATGGTATTACAAAAGAAATCTTACAAGAAGCTTTAGCACAAGCAAAAGTAGGACGTGCTCAAATCATGGATTGTATGTTAGGAGCTATTCCTGCACCACGTGATCATTTATCTAAATATGCTCCAAAAATGCATGTTATGCATATTGATCCAGAACAAATTAGAGATGTTATTGGTCGTGGTGGAGAAACAATTAATGAAATTATTGAAAAATCAAATGATGTTAAAATTGATATTGATCAAGATGGTACAGTAGTTATTTATCATAGTGATCAAGAAGCAATTGATACAGCTGTTTCTTTAATTGAAAGAATTGTTAAAAAAGCTGAAGTTGGTGAAATCTATGATGGAATAATTGCTAGAGTAAATGATAATTATGTATTTGTTACTTTATTTGAAGGTACTGATGGTTTCTTACATATTTCTGATTGGTCTTATGAAAGAACAAGTAAAATGTCAGATGTATGTAAAGTTGGAGATGTTATCAAAGTAAAAGTTACTAAAGTAGATGATAAAGGTAAAGTCAATGTTTCAAGAAAAGCTTTACTTCCAAAACCAGTAAAAAAAGAAGAAAAAACTGAAAAAAATGAAAAATAAAATCATACTTGCAAGTAGTTCTCCAAGAAGAAAAGAGCTTTTCGATAAATATGGAATAGACTACACAGTAGATTTTGTAGAAACAGAAGAAGTGTTAGACGAAAGTTTAACACTTTTTAAAAGATTAGAAAACATTGCCTTACAAAAAGCTAAACCACTACAAATAAAATATCCAAATGATACGATTGTTTCAGCAGATACCATGGTAACTTTCCAAGATAAAATGTTAGGGAAACCTAAAAATCGTGAGGATGCAAGAAGAATGCTCAAGATGTTATCAAATCATAAACAAGTTGTGATTACGGCAGTATGTATCATTAAGAATCATCAAATTATAACATTTACAGATGACACAACAGTTATATTTAAAGAATTATCTAATCAGGAAATAGAAGACTATTTAGATACTGACGAATGGATGGGTAAAGCGGGTGCTTATGCTATCCAAGGAATTGCTTCAAAGTTTGTAGATAAAATTGATGGAGATTTAGAAAATGTCATTGGAATGCCAATGTGTAAAGTCATTAAATATTTAGAAGCTTAACGAGAAATCGTTAAGTTTTTCCTTTATTATGTTATATTTAAGTAAATAGAAAAGGTTTAAAAAAGAGTAAAAATATTATGAATAATATTGCAGAGATTGTAA
>UQVG01000151.1 GCA_900544435.1 uncultured Erysipelotrichaceae bacterium
TATAGTGTTTAATAATATTAATTAATAAATTGATTTGATATTCTTCGATATCTCCTATCAAATAAAGTTGTTCATTTGAATCAAGTGATTGAAAAGAATAGTCATTTAATTGTAATAGATTTATAAGTTCATCCTTTTGTTCAATAGGACAAACAATAATTGCTTTTTGCATTTTTTCACCAACTTTATTTATAAAATAAATCTAATTTTTCTATTGCTTCTTTAACAACGTTTTCTTTGTAATAAGTTTGAATATGTGTTGCTTCTTTAAGATAATAAAGTTCTTTATCTTTTGTCGTAATTGCTAGTTCAAAAGCTTGTTCACTCATATACTTAGTATCTGCCAAGTCTCCAACTATCATGAGTAGTGGTTGATCAATAAGATACATAAATTGAACTGGATCATAAGCCATCAGATCCATCAAGTTTCTCTGTAAAAAACATGAATGACTATTAGGATGAAAATGTGTTTCTACATAATATTCATAGCCTTCTCGATACATTTCAATCGGTAATTGATGTCCTATTTCTGGTTTCATCTCTGTCATATTCGCATTATAAACCAAAGTATCTTCCTTTAATTCCTTTTCACGAATTGAAGCAACCTCATGAAGTCTTTTTAACACAGTATCAACTTGACTATTTTGAAAACCTTCACGTCTAACAGCACCAGTATTAAACATAGAAACCGTGGCTATCTTCTTTAAACGTTTATCCATTTGACCACATGAAAGCATATAGCCTCCACCTCCACATAGACCTAAGCCATAAATGTGTTGTTGATCAACACCTGGAAAAGATGAAAGAGCATCAATCATTCCTCTAATATCTTCTATGCGGTAATAAGGAATATCTTGTTGTCTTGGCATTCCTTCACTTTCACCAAAAAACATGCAATCAGAGACAATTGTAATATATCCTTTTTCAGCAAGTCTTTGTCCATAAAGCCCTGCTGCTTGTTCTTTGACCGCTCCATTAGGCATGGCAATAACAATAGCAGGATATTTTTTAGCTTTATTATAGTTTTTTGGTGTATAGATATTAGAAGCGATTTTTATTCCATTTAAGGAATAAGTGAATAAATGTATTTGAACTTCGTTTTCTTTATTTTCAGTTATAGCATTTTCATAAACCAATCCAAAAGGATTAGAAGAAAAGGGAACAGGTTCCCTTTTATCTAATTGAATCATTAATGACCTCCAAATACTTTAAATTCCATTGTATTTAATTTATCATCAATTGTTTTAACTTCTTCTTGACTTAATTCAACATTACCTGCTTCAAAGTTAGATTGAAGTCTTTCAAGTTTTCTTGATCCTGGAATTGGAATAATGAAATCATATTTATTGATCATCCAAGCAAGTGACATTTGCGCATTTGTTGCTTGATGTTTTTCACCAATTTTAGATACAACATCTAATAATTCATTTGTCTTTTTAATTCCTTCTTCTGTATATTGAGGCATATCAGGTCTAAAATCTTGTTCACCACTACCGAAATCTTTTTTAGATTGATAAGCTCCTGTAAGTGCTCCATTAGCAAGAGGTGAGAAAGCTACATAAGTAATCCCTAATTCTTTACATACAGGCATTAAGTTTTCATGCCATCTAGCCATCATTGAATATCTATTTTCAATAACAGTTACAGGACATACAGCATTAGCACGTCTTAAGTATTCTTCATTTGTTTCAGAAATACCCCATGCTTTAATTTTTCCTTCTTCAATTAATTCTTTCATCACACCAGCAACAACTTCTGGTTCTACTTTAGGATCAATACGATGTTGATAATAGATATCAACATAATCTGTTTGTAATTTCTTTAATGATCCTTCTAATGATTTTCTAATTGTTTCTGGTGAACTGTCAAATTCAAGGTGATCACCCATATGTTTAACACCAAATTTAGTACATAAGATAATATCTTTTCTAAATGGTTTTACAGCTTCACCAACAACTTCTTCATTATAAGCTGTACTTCCATCAGGATTAACTCCTGTATAACATTCAGCTGTATCATAGAAATCATATCCCATGTCATGTGCTTTTCTTAAAATTTCTACTGCTTCTTCTTTAGGCGTTGGAAGTCCACTAGCATGAGTTAATCCCATACATCCTAGTCCAATCGCATTAACATACATATCTGTTTTTCCAAGTCTTACTCTTTTCATCTTTCTACTTTCCTTCCTCATAATCACATGAAGCTGATACTTCAGCCCATTTATCTAATTCTGCAATTTTTGCTTCTAAAGTTGATTTAACAGCTGTTACTGCTGCTTTACCTAATGTTAAAATTTCTGGTAAATCATCATTATGCACTACATCTACAATGACTTTTCCTGCTTTATCTGGATCTCCTGCTTGTTGATGTTTGTTTTCAAAGTTACCTGGTCTTGATTTACCAACTGTTGCTTCATAATCACCAATTTGTGCTTTAGCTCCTTGTAGAGATTCACCATCATAGAATCTTGTTCTAAAAGCTCCTGGTTGAACAACCATGGCTTTAATACCTAATGGAGCAAGTTCTTTCATTAAACCATTTGTAAGTAATTCTAAAGCTGCTTTACTTGAAGCATAATATCCTGAACCTACAGCTGATCTTGCTGCTGCAATCGAAGTCACATTTAAAATATAACCTGATTTTTGTTCTCTCATTTTAGGAAGAACAGCTTTAATTAATTCAATTGGTCCAAATAAGTTTGTTTGATATAATGTTTGAACCGCTTCGATTTCTCCTTCTTCTACCGCACTACGATAACCATATCCCGCATTATTAACAAGAACATCGATTGTTCCAAATTTATCGTATGCTTCTTTTACAGCATTTTTAATACTATCTTGACTACATACATCTAAAGATACAGCTAAAGCAGTTTCTGGATAAGCTTCTACAATATCCATCACTTTATCTTTATTTCTGGCAGTAACGATTGCTTGATCTCCACTTTCTAAGACAGCTTTCGCAATTCCTTTTCCAATACCACTTGAACATCCTGTAATTAACCATGTTTTCATTTTTTGGTTCCTCCTTGTTTCTACACTTATATTTTATTTTTTTATCATTTAAAAGTACAATACCAATAAAGAAATGTGCTATAATTTAAACGCATAGTAGGAGGAATACATTATGATAGAACTTAACCAACTTGAACAACTTATTTGCATTGCTGAAAATAAAACAATTTCTAAAGCAGCCAAAGAATTATTAATTTCACAACCAGCCCTTTCACGTTCTATGCAAAGATTAGAAAGTGATTTAGGAGTAGAACTCTTTGATCATTATAAAAATAAAATTGCTCTTAATAAAAATGGTGAATTAGCTGTTAAACATGCTCAAAAAATCATTAAAAATATTCAAACAATGGTAAGTGATGTACAAGAATATGATCAATCATTTCATCGTATTTCTATTGCAACTTGTTCTCCTGCACCAATGTGGGATATTGAACCATTAATTCAAGAAATCTATCCCCAAATGAATATTCAAACAAAAGTTCTTGAACAAAAAGAACTTCTGACAAAATTAAAAGAAAAAGAGTATCAACTAATTATTACACCTGAACAAGTTGATGACTCTCAATATGTTTGTATTCCATATGTAGAAGAAGACTTATTATTATCATTACCTTTAAATCATCCTCTTACAAAGAAAAAAACAATTAAGTTTCATGATTTAGATGGACAAACCATGTTACTTTATTCAAATATTGGTTTTTGGCATGATTTACATATGCAAAAAACACCAAAAACAAAATATTTATTACAAGAAGAACGCCTTACTTTTAATGAAATCGTGAAAGCTTCTACGCTTCCTTCTTATACTTCAAATCTTTCTATTAAAAGAGAAGGAAAGATGTCTGATCGTATTATTTTACCAATTGATGAAGATGAAGCTCATGTGACTTATTATGTTGTTATGTTAAAAGAAAATAAGAAGAAATATAAAGAACTCATTGATAAAATAGATCAATATTATGATTATTAAAAACCCGTAAGTCTTATGACCCACGGGTTATTTTTTAATCTAAATCAGTTCCATTAGATTCTATTACTTTTTTATACCAATAGAATGAATCTTTTCTTCTTCTTGATAAATCTCCTGTACCATCATCATATTTATCAACATGAACAAATCCATAACGTTTTGCTGTTTCTCCTGTAGAAGCTGAAACTAAATCAACACATCCCCACATAGTGTATCCCATTAAGTCTACACCATCTTCATTAACAGCAGCATCCATAGCTTTAATATGATCTCTTAAATAATTAATTCTATAAGTATCATGAATTGATCCATCTTCTTCAATTGTATCAAATGCTCCTAAACCATTTTCTACAACAAATAATGGCATTTGATAACGATCATATAATCTATCTAAAGCATTTCTAAGTCCTGTTGGATCAATTTGCCAGCCCCAATCAGAAGCACTTAGATAAGGATTTTTTAAACCAAGTGATAAGTTTCCACCACCTGCTCCTTCATATTCTTCTGGATTAGAAGCAGCAACTTGTGACATATAATAAGAGAATGATAAGAAATCAACTGTTCCTTCTTTAATGATTTCTAAATCACCATCTTCAATTGGAAGAGTAATTCCTTCTCTTTCAAATTCTTTTAAACGATAAGATGGATAATATCCTCTACATTGTACATCTGTATAGAAAATATTATTATGAGTATTTTTCCATGCAGCTAATGTATCTTCTGGATTACATGTCATTGGATAAGTTAAAGTATAAGCTAACATACATCCAATTTTAAAATCAGGATTGATTTGATGTCCTAATTTAACAACTTTAGCACTTGCGACAAATTGATAGTGTGCCATATTGATCATTGTTTGTTTATCTTTTGTAAGCACACCACCTTCCATCCATGGTGACATTTCTATACAGTTGATTTCATTAAATGTAAGCCAATATTTAACTTTATCTTTATATCTATTAAAAACAACTTCACAATATCTTACATAACAATCAATTGTTCTTCTATCAGCCCATGAATTCCAAGCTTCAGTTAAAGCAAGTGGTGTTTCATAGTGTGATAATGTGACTAATGGTTCAATACCATATTTTTTACATTCATCAAAAACATCATCATAGAATTTTAATCCTTCTTCTAATGGTTGTTCACCTTCCATACCTCCATTAGCGAAGATTCTAGACCAAGCAATAGATAATCTAAAACATTTAAAGCCCATTTCTGCCATTAAAGCAATATCTTCTTTATAGTGATGATAAAAATCAGTAGCTTCATGGTTAGGATATAAACAATCATCAAAACATTCAAAATGATCAACATCTTGATAATCAGCCCCAACAAACATAGGTGCTTTTACTTTTTCACCTGCTTTATTAATAAAAGTAATACAACGAGGTTCTGTATGTGTTCCGTTAGTGATAACATCATCACTCGATTTACCACGTCCTCCTTCGTTCCATCCACCTTCATATTGGTTAGCAGCTGTTGCTCCTCCCCATAAAAAATCTTTTGGTAAACTCATTCTATGTCCTCCTTATTTATTCTTTATCTAGAGTATATCATAA
>UQVG01000152.1 GCA_900544435.1 uncultured Erysipelotrichaceae bacterium
TCTACCTTTTTATGTAAACCTCCTATAGTCATCAAGTCTTAACTTAATGACATTGGAATGATTCCTCTTTTTTTTCATAATTTGTAGTGGTGAGATTTATGTTGTTTCAACAATCTATCAATAAAATTAAGATCATTAAAATTTGTATTTATCTTATTGTTTTAGCTCTTATTTTTAAAGTAGGGTATATTCAAATCATTGATCGTAAAAATATTTATGATAAAGCATTAGAGTCTTGGCAAAGATCTTTTCCAGTACAGGCTAATAGAGGAAAAATCTATGATCGTAGTGGAAATGTACTAGCAACAGATCTTACAACTGCTTCTTTAGTTGTGGTACCGAGTCAAATTAAAGATCAAGCAACAACAGCTTTAAAGTTAAATGAAATTTTAAATGTGGATGTAGATGTTTTAAAAGAAAAGCTGAATAAGAAAGTATCAATTCAAAGAATTTCTCCTGAAGGAAGACAATTAGATAATCAAATTGCTACAAATATACAAAGATTACATTTATCAGGGGTCTATTTAATTAAAGATACAAAAAGATATTATCCAAGAAATAATTATTTAAGTCATTGTTTAGGTTTTGTAGGAATTGATAATCAAGGACTATTGGGTTTAGAGTTGGAATATGATCAATTTTTAAAAGGAAAAAATGGTTCAATAGATTATTACATGGATGCTAAAAGTCATAACTTAAAAATGTATCCAAGTCATTATACGTATAGTCAAAGTGGAATGAATATTTCTTTAACAATTCATAAAGATGTTCAAGATGTAATCGAAAGAGAATTATCAAATGCTTATGATACGTATCAACCAGATAGTATTTGGGCATTAGCGATGAATCCTAAAAATGGAGAGATTTTAGGCATTGCTAGTTATCCTAATTTCAATCCTAATGATTATCAAAATGAGGATAAAAATATTTATAACCAAAATATACCTATTTGGAAAACTTATGAACCAGGATCTACTTTTAAAATCATTACTTTTTCAAGTGCCTTAAATGAAAAATTATTTGATATGGATAAAGATACTTACTATGATAAAGGTTATGAATATGTTTCGGGTGCAAGAATTAAATCATGGAAAAAAGGAGGGCATGGTCTACAGACTTTTAGAGAAGTTTTACAAAATTCATCCAATCCAGGATTTGTAGAAATTGGTAGGAGATTAGGAAAAAAGAGATTGTATCAATATGTTCAAAATTTTGGTTTAACAGAAAAAACAGGGATTGATTTACCTGGAGAATCATGTGGTATTATGTTTGATTATAAAAACTTTCATGAACTTGAACAAGCAACTGTTGCGTTTGGACAAGGTATATCTGTAACTCCATTACAATTGGTAACTGCTATTTGTGCTTGTGTCAATGGTGGCTATTTGTTACAACCGCATATTTTAAAAGAAATCAGTAATAGTTCTAATAATGAAATTGTTAAAGAAGTTAAAAAGAAAGTTAAAAGACAAGTTATTGATGAAGAAACTTCTAGAAAAGTAAGAGATGCCCTAGAAAGTGTTGTGACAGATGGTGGAGGTAGAAATGCTTATATAGATGGTTATCGTATAGGAGGTAAAACAGGAACAGCACAAAAGGCAGTTAATGGGAGCTATGTAGGAGGAGGTTATATTCTTTCTTTTGTAGGGATAGCACCAATCGATGATCCTCAAATTGTTTTATATATTGCGATGGATAATCCTAAAAACTGTATTCAATATGGAGGGACAACAGTTGCTCCAATTGCTAGAAAAATGCTTTTAGATATATTGCCTGCTTTGAATGTTAAAAAAGTTAAATCTCAAAGACAAAAAGCATATTCTATAATGGATAAAAGAACGATCAAAGTAGAAAATTATATTGGTAAAAAAAGAAGTGAAGTTCAAAATATTTCTTTACGTTTTACTTTTGTTGGTAAAGGGACGAAGGTTATAGACCAATTACCAAGAAAAGGAGAGTATGTGGAAGAAGGAGATACAATTGTTATTATGTTAGGGGAATAATATGTTTTGAGATTTGTAGATTCATATGATGATATAGAATATAATTTAAATATAAAATAACAATTGTAAAGGAATTTAGGTGATAGTGATGAATTATGATAAATTTCCAGAAATAAATATAAGTGGATATGAAAATGAAGCTTATACAGGTAAATCAGAAATAAAAAAATATTTAGAAAATCTTGGACAAAAAGAAAATTATTGTTTAACTGTAGATTGTTATCCAGGTGTCGATGACGAAATCTTTGATTTAATTAAAGAAATTTACAAACCTGATTTCGTGATTAAAAGTGAAGATGTATTTTATGAAAAAGATGAACTTAATAAAATGATGAAGCCTTTTTTAACAGAAAATCGTGTAAGAGGAGTTATGTATTATGGAAAGATAGATGATTTTATTGATGATATAAAATTGGGTCAATATCAATCACTTGCTAGTCATAAAGGTAGAGTTTTGATTTATGGTGTTGGAGCGAGTTATATTCATAAAGGTAATACTTTGATTTATTGTGATCTTGCTCGTTGGGAAATTCAATTGAGATATCGAAAGGGTATGCCTAATTTTAAACAAGATAATGATGATGAAGATGTTTTGAAGAAAATAAAGAGAGGTTTCTTTATTGAATGGAGAATTGCTGATAAGCATAAAATGGATATTTTTGAAAATGTTGATTATTTTCTTGATAGTAATCAAAAAGGAAACCCTAAAATTGTTACTGGAAATGCCTTAAGAAGTGCATTAAAAAAGACAACTCAACGACCATTTAGACTTGTTCCTTACTTTGATCCAGGAGTTTGGGGTGGACAATGGATGAAAAAGAATTGTGGCCTTGATGAAAAACAAAATAACTATGCTTGGAGTTTTGATGGTGTTCCAGAAGAAAATAGTCTTTATTTTAGATTTGGAGATACACGTATAGAAATTCCAGCGATGGATTTGGTTTTGTATCAACCAGTAGAGTTGTTAGGAATGAAAAATTATTGTCGCTTTGGTGCTGAATTTCCTATTCGTTTTGATTTTCTAGATACAATTGATGGAGAAAATTTAAGTTTACAAGTGCATCCTTTAACTGAATATATTAAATCTCATTTTGGAATGACTTATACTCAAGATGAAAGTTATTATATATTAGATTGCAAAGATGATGGTGGTGTCTATTTAGGTTTAAAAGAAGGTATTGATAAAAATCAAATGTTAACAGATTTGAAACGTGCTCAAGAAGGTCATATTTCATTTAATGCTGAAAAGTATGTTAATAAGTTTCATGCTAAAAAACATGATCATTTCTTAATACCTGCAGGGACAATTCATTGTTCTTCTAAAAATTGTATGGTTTTAGAAATTAGTGCAACACCTTATATTTTTACTTTTAAATTATGGGATTGGGATCGTCTAGGATTAGATGGTTTACCTAGACCAATTCATATTGAAGATGGTGAAAAAAATATTCAATGGAATAGAACAACATCTTGGGTTAAAGATAATTTAGTAAATCATGTTGAAGTGATTCATGACGAGGATGATTATCTTGAAGAAAAAACGGGGTTACATGAATTAGAATTTATAGAAACACGCCGTTTTACAAGTAATCAAATCACCTATCATCAAACAGACCATGGATTTAATATGTTAAATTTAGTTGAAGGGCAAGCAGCACTTATTGAAAGTCCCAAAAATGAATTTGAGCCTTATACAGTACATTATGCAGAAACATTTATTGTCCCTGCAAATGTTAAAGAATATACAATTAGACCTTTAAATGATGAAACAATAAAAGTTGTTAAAGCATACGTTAGAAATTAAGCGGGCAAAAAAGTCCGCTTTTATATTGCTTTTATTATCGAATATCGATATAATGGGGTTGAGATAAATATCGATATTCGATAAAGGGGTGAGAAAATGGCTAGAAAAGAATTTGAAACATTAACACCACAAATGTTTTATATCTTGCTTGCACTTTATGATCCATTATGTGGTTTAGAAATAATGGAAAAGGTAAATGAAATGACAGAAGGTGATGTTAAAGTGGGTGCAGGAACACTTTATGCATTGTTGCCACGTTTTGAAAATATAGGATATATTCAATTATTAAAAGAGGAAAATAAAAGAAAAATATACATAATTACTCAAAAAGGAAAAGAAAGACTTGAATTAGAAAAGGAAAGGATGCAAAAACAAATTATTTTGTTTATGAAAAAGGATTATGAAGATGAAATATAAGTATACATTTTTAAAAAACAGATTATTTTATGATGAAATATTAATTCCTTATCTAGATAAAATGTCTAAAAAAGGATGGAATCTTGTATCAGTTAATTCGTTTTTTAAGTTTGAAAAATCATCACAAGTTTATAAATATCAAGTAGATTATAATCCATTAACTGATGACTATTTAGAAACTTTAGATTATTTAGGATATGAACATGTTTGTTGTATGCAAGATATGCATATTTATCGAAATGTTAATTTAGATGCAGAAGATTTATCAAGTGATGAAGATATTTTATGTGAAGCAAAATTAAAAATGTTTAAACCTTGGGCAATTGCTATGTGCATTCTTGCAGCTATGATCTTTTATGGGTTTACAAGTTTCTTTTCTTGGTTGTATCGTTTTTCTTGGGGTTCGATATTTTTAAATTTAAATGTTTGTTTTAGTTTGTTTCTTATTTATGTAGGTTGTTTTTTATGGCTATTTGCAGCATTGTTTATTTATTTAAAGAGACGTGCTTTAAAGAAAAGAACGTATTCTTATCAAAAGTTTAAATATTTAGATGGTTTTGTTCATATATTTATAGATATTTTAGCTATTTTGATGATTGGAATGTTATTTGTTTTGAAAATGAATAATTTAAGTTCACTTTTAAGCTTTTTGGGTTATTTTATATTAATTACATTATTTGCGACAATTATTAATACAAAAATTCCTTTAATTAAAAATCCAATCAAAAAGAAAATAGCAGTGATTGTTTCTGTTGCTGTTTTTGTAGGTGTTTACTTTTTATATAATGAAATTGATTTTTCTAAATTAGATAAACAAGAAGTGACGATTACTTTACCAAAAAACAAAAGAATAGATGAAAAGAATTCAAATCTACTTGTTGATACAACAACTTTTATTCAAAAAATAGGTAAAGATAAAGATGATGGAGAAGCAATTTATTCTTTTGAAGGTTATTATCAATGTTTAAATACTTTTGTTTCAAAAAATATTTTTAAAGAATTGGTTCTTGAACGTGAAAGACAAACAAGAATGCCAAGTGATAAAGAGATTGATCAAATCGTTGAAGAAAAAGGTTCATGGCGTAGTGATGAAATTGGATATAATACGTATCAAAATGTTTTAAAGAAATTTAAAAAAGGAAAATCAAAGTATTTTGATCAAGTTGTTGAAATTGGTCATTATCAATTAGGAATTAAAGGTAAAAAAGTGTTAGTTGTATATGATGAGGATATCGATGATTTTTATCATCATTACATAAACTTTATACAAAAATAATGGAATATTGACAAATTTTTGTAATTATACTATTATAA
>UQVG01000153.1 GCA_900544435.1 uncultured Erysipelotrichaceae bacterium
ACCTGTTATTTGTAATCCACCATCATTTATAGAAATATTTAAATCATTTACTTGTTTAGCATCTGCTGATAAATAAGCATCATTTAATTCCAAATTTGTAAAATTTTCAATATCTGGTAAATGGTAATAATAATTACTTCTACCTATATTTTCAAATGTTATTTGAGCATTTTCACTATATCCTTTAATTTGAATTTGTTTACCTAAAGGTGTACTTCCTGGTAATCTTCCTTTAAATGTAAGATGGTTTCCCGTAATTTCACTAAATCCAAAGCTTCCTCCATTTTCCATAACAAAGGCATATTCATTAGCGTTTAAATGGCATAGATTTGAATTTGTAAAGTTGTTGACATTTTTTATTGTTAGAGGTGCTTGTAATGTTATACTTTCAGGAAGGTTTACTTGATTTTGACCAAAATCAATAACAACTGCTTTATTTGGTAAAGTTGCTGGCCAGTCGATTGCTGTTGTATGATTACTCATATAGACCATAAAAGGACCTTCATTACTGCTTTCATTAATTCCTTTAAAAGCATCGTCTAAAGAAGCATATGATAATACTTGTCCTTTATTATCTTTTACAACTGCTTTTGTATCTTCCACATCTTCATTGGCTAATTTAACTGTAACTCTAGAATTTGATTTAAATTTTATTTCCATTTTTGATTTTAAATCACTATTTGGAACTAAGAAAGTAACATTTTGTGTCATTCCAAACATTTCTGAATTCAAATTACTTACAGTTGATATCTTATGTGGACAATTTAAGATAAATCCACTAGGTAATCCACTAAAAGCATATCTTGAAAATTGAAGAGGATTTAAAATTGTTATTTTTTCAATACCCGAATTATAAAATGCGAGTGCACTATTTGTTGTTATTTGTACTGAGGCAAATTGTAATTCTTTTAAAGCTTTACAATTTTCAAAAGCTCTTCTATCTATTGTTAAATAGATAGCTGTATCTTCTGTAAATTTTGCTTCTGTTAAATTAGTACAACCACTAAAACAATATTGTCCAATTTTTTTTACAGAAGTTTTTGATAAATCAATACGTGTTAATGCTGTATTTCCTTTAAATGCATTATCAGCTAATTCAGTAACATCATATTTTCCATTAGAAGTGATAAATGATGGAATCGTGATATCTCCACTTGCAGTATTTCCATTGGTTAATTTAACTGTTCCATGTGTTGAAGTTGATGGAAGTTTAGTGATTTCATATGTTATTCCATTTTCTTCAATAGTATCTCCTATTGAAGCCGAACTTTCATCAACAGTATTTAATTGTTTTACATCTTCATTAATACTTTCTGTTAAAACTTCATTGTTTTCTAAATTTGTTGCGTTTTCTTGCATTGCAAAGACAATTGGACTTTGCGTACACATCATTGTCGCAATTAACACAGCTGATGCTGCTTTTTGTTTTAATTTCATTTTTATGCTCCTTTGCATGTTATTAATCTAAAGCTCTAAATTACATAAATGAGTATATCTAGACAAGTAATTTTCAAATAGCTTAAAATGATTAATATCATGTAAAGATTAAGTAAATGATATTTTGATTTAATGATATCCTTTTCATTTTTTCTATTATATAATAGAAGTAGTATGGGAGGAAGTTTATGAAAACATATTTAACATTAGATGTTGGTGGTAGTGCCATCAAATATGCATTAATGCAAGAAGATTTAACTATTTTAGAAAAATCAAGTGTACCAACTCCTATGGATACCCTTGAAAATTTTATTGAAACGATTGGAAAAATCTATGATCAATATAAAGAGCGAATTGATGGTATGGCACTTTCCATGCCTGGCATCATTGATCCTGAAAGAGGTTATCAATATACGGGAGGATCTTTGCGTTATATTGATAAATTAGAAACTGTTGAGGTTTTAAAAAAACGTTGTCCGACAAATATTACAATTGGTAATGACGCTAAATGTGCTGCCAACGCGGAAATTGGTTTTGGTAATCTCCAAGATATTCAAGATGGAGCTGTAGTAATTTTAGGAACAGGAATCGGTGGATGTTTAATTAAAGATCATAAAGTCCACACAGGAAGACATTTTTCAGCAGGTGAATTTTCTTTTATTAAAACAAACAACTTAGATCCTTTTACTTGGAATCATGCTTGGTGTATGAGAAATGGTATTTCAGGATTATTACAACGTGTTCAAGAAGCCCTTGAAACAGATAAAGAGTATAGTGGCATTGAAATCTTTGAAATGGCTAATAATGGAAATGAAAAAGTCATTGCAGGAATTGATGCTTTTGCCAAGGAAGTAGCAACACAAATTTTTAATGTACACATTATTTTTGATTGTGAAAAAGTAGCTATTGGTGGTGGCATTTCTGCACAACCTTTACTTATTGAACTTATTAATAAAAATATTAATGAAATTTTTGATAATTTACATTTTGATGTCTATCATCCTGAAATTGTCCCATGTAAATTTAGAAACGATGCCAATTTAATTGGTGCACTTTATCAACATATTCAAACTTTTAAATAATTTTCTCTTTGAGAAATATCTTTTTTAAAAGAGAAAATCAGTGTACAATAACATTGAGGGGTGACAATTATGCAAGTGGTATTTGTTGTTTTACATAAGACAGAATTATTACAAAATTTATTAACAAGTTTAAAAAAAGCAGGTGTCAGTGGAGGAACAATCATTGATTCCCAAGGAATGATTTCTTATATTCAAGAAAGTGATGAAAGTTATATTTTAGGTTCTTTACGACTTTTCCTTGAACAAGCACGTCCTGATAGTAAAACAATGTTTTTCATTATCAAAGATGAACAAACTGACCTTGTTTTCGATACAATTGATAAAGCTTTAGGTGGTTTAGAAAATCATAATACAGGGATTGCCTTTGCAATGCCTATTACAAGAGTCGCAGGAGTTGTAAAATAAAGAGGACGAAAGTTCTTTTTATTTATAAAAAATGATTTACTATTTTAGTCAAACAGGAAACACCAAACTCCTTGCAGATACTTTAAAAGAAGTTGTTAAAGATTCAAAAATCATCTATGTTGGTTTTTGGACAGATAAAGGAAACGCCAATCAAGAAGCTTTAGATTATTTAAAAACATTACATCATCAAAAAATCTTTCTCTTTGGAACAGCTGGTTTTGGAAAAAGTGAAGAATACTTTAAACGCATTATCAATAAAGTTAAAGAAAGTATTGATTCTACGAATGAAGTTGTAGGAAGTTTTATGTGTCAAGGGAAAATGCCTGAAACTGTTTTGCAACGCTATCTTTCTTTAAAAGAAAGTGGAAAAGCACCAAAAAATATTGATTTACTTATTGAAAACTATTATGAGGCACTTAATCATCCAAATAAAGAAGATTTTGAGAATTTAAAAAAAGAAGTCCTAAATGAAAAAGACAACTATTAGTTTCTAACAGTTGTCTTTTTTCATTAATAAGTTTGTCCACCATCAACGCCTAAGTTTTGAGCTGTAATGTTGTTAGAATCATCACTTGCTAGAAATAAAACGGCATTTGCAATATCCTTTGCTTCTTGTGGTCTTCCTAAAGGAATATCTTTTGTAAAAGAAGTAAAGACTTCATCTTTTTGATCTTCATGACCAACAGTAAGTTCATTTAACATGTTTTCCCATAATGGTGTACGAATAATCCCCGGTAATACGCAGTTAATATTGATATTATCTTTTGCATACTCTCTAGCAAGACAAGCTGTAAGTTCTAAAACACCTGCTTTGGTAATGGAATAAACAGATGCATTAGCTCCACCTAATTTTGCAGCTACTGATGACATATTGATAATTTTTCCATAATGTTGTTTTTGCATAACAGGCAAAACTGCTTTACATCCATAAACTGTTCCATTTAGATTAATTTTAATCATACGATCAATATCTTCATCTTCCATTTCGATTAATGGTAATGATTTACAAATACCCGCATTATTTACTAAAACATCAATTCTTCCCCATTGATTTTCAATAGCACTTACAAGATTTTGAAAATCATTTGCTTTAGAAACATCAACTTGATAAGCTAATACCTTTGTCCCATATTTCGATAATTCTTCTTTTGTCTGATTTGCTGTTTCAATATTTAAATCAGCAATCACAACATTTGCTTTTGCTTTAACAAACTCTAAAGCAATAGCCTTTCCAAGACCCATTGAAGCTCCTGTAACAATCACATTTTTTCCACTAAAATCATATTTAATCATTTTCTTTCACCTCTAGTGGTTATTATAGAAATCTCATTCTATTTATACAATTTCATTTACTAATAGAAATCATTAGTAAAAAGAATTGACATTAAAAAATCATTTTTATTTTTTTATTTAGTTTTTTATAAACATTTTCAACTAACCATGGTTCCGTGGAAGCTTTTAAGGCTTCTTCAAAGCCAAACCATTGTAATCCCTTATTTTCATCTTCTTTAATAGTTAATGTTTCTTGATCATTAGCTTCCATTAAATAGGTAATATTATAATGAAGATGACTAGATACATAGGCTCCGTTTTTAATATGTCCATTGACTGTTAAAATTTCAATTGAAAAAGGATCATCCATTAAAAACTTAACATGCTTTAAACCACTTTCTTCTTGAAATTCTTTTAAAGCCACTTTTTTAAAATCTTTTTGCCCATCAACATGTCCCCCAAGCCAACACCAAGAATTATAAATTTTATGATAACACATTAAAACTTTATCATGACTTTGATTTAAAACCCAACATGATACTGTAAAATGTCCACCTTTACTTTTTCTTGTAAGGACATCTTTCTGGTCAATAACTTTAAGTAAGAACTCTTTATCTTTTTCTTCTTGTTCGTTAAATGGTTGATAATTAAGTAATTGTTGTTTCATTATTTTCTCCTAAAAAAAACAGGTTATCCCTGTTTTTCAATATATTTTTGATAATACATCACACGAATCAAATCAAAGATCGTCATGATTTGATAATTGAAATTAATCCCATCAAATCTACCTGGTACTTGAATCGTATCTGTTGTTAGTTTCTTTCTTGCATAGGTTGGATTTTGGGTAATAAGTAAAGATGTGGTATTTTGTAATGAAAGATTTGTTCTTGTATACATAAAGCCTTCTAAAGATCTTCCTGAAGAAGAAGTAAAGATAACATAATCATTTTCATTAAAAATCATATCTTTATCATACGTATGATATTGTAAAACTGTTTTTCCAAACGAAATCAAATCAGTTTGAAACTCTACCGCAATAGACATTGGATAAAGAGCTCCTACTAGAATCACTCGTTTTGATTCATGGATTTTTGTACAAACTTCTTCTATTTTCTTTAAAAATTCTTTATTATCATTAGAAACCTTAATACGTTCAACATACGTACAAATATTCAAATTTTCCATACGTTCTTCAATTTGTTCAAGACGTACTTTTTTATGTTTATGATAAGTTTCTACAAAAGTTTCATAATCATAGAAACCTAAATATTTTAAGAAGTTTAAAATACTTTCTGGTGTTGTCTTTAGTTCACTTGCAACTTCATCTAATG
>UQVG01000154.1 GCA_900544435.1 uncultured Erysipelotrichaceae bacterium
AGCTATTAACAGTTTTACAAATGTTATAGCACTTCAAGGTGACCAAACAGTCAACAAAGGAACTGTTGTCATGAATCAAGACACAACAATTAAATATTTAGATACAAACACTGATCCAGCCGATGGAACACAAGCCAAAAATAAATGGGGACAATACACTGGTTGGACACGTACTTATAAAAATGGCGACAATGCTTCTTTAAATGGGCAATACAATGACAATGAATGGAAAGAACAAACAGGAGAATTTTCTACAGAAAAAGGAACATTAAATAAAACATCTCGTGCTTATTTCTTTAGAGGTTATTTTAATGTTGATCAAGCAAGTGCTGTCAATGGTATTCATTTAAGTTTTAATTATAAAGATGCTGTCATTGTTTATATCAACGGTCAACAATTAACTGCCTTAAATGTACCTGATGAAGGTTACCGCAGCCAAGATAGTGGAAATGGTAGTCATAAAGATAACATGGGATATGGAAGTAAAGAAACTTCTTCAAGTGTAAAAACTGCAGATCTCTATTTTAGAGATATTAAAGATATGCTTACAAATGGTAAAAATGTTATTGCCTTTGAAATTCATAAAAGTAATGAAACCCGTGAAGGATATTTTAAACTTAATGAATTAGGAATCAATCCTGATGAAAGCTTATTACCTGAAAGAGAAAGTTTAAAAGCTATTTCTTTATCTGTAGGAAGTACACCAACTGAACTTAATTTAAACTGGTTTTCAACAGATAGTACAAATGGACAAATTCAATTCGCTAAAAAAGCAGATATGACTGGAAATGAATTTCCTGAAGCTAAAGCAAAAACAGTAAACGCTAAAATTGAAAAAGCACAAGCTGATGGGTATTACGCTAATAAAGCAACAATGAGTGATTTAGAAGAAAATACCGCTTATGTTTATCGTGTAGGAAATAATGGTCATTGGTCAGAAACTTATACAACAACAACGAAATCTAAAGGTGATTTTAGTTTCTTATTTGCTGGAGATCCACAATTAGGTTCTTCTGGTGATTTAGCTTCTGATAAAGATGGATGGAAAAAGACATTAGATCTTGTTAATACAAATCCATTATTTAAAGATGTACACTTTATTCAAAATGCTGGTGACCATGTAGAAGCTGGTAAAAATGAATCTCAATATGATGCTTATTTATCTAACTATCAAGGAAGTGTGGTTTACTCTACACCATTTGCAAATGCCGTAGGTAACCATGATTATGCAGGTACTGCTTATAATGATCACTTTAACTTACCAAATGTCAGCAATTTAGGAAGCAGTGGTCAAGGAAATGCTCAAGGTGATTACTATTATATTTATAACAATGCATTAATGCTTGTTTTAAACTCAAATAACAGAAGTACTGCTGAACATGAAGAATTCATTAAAAATACTCTTGCTAAGACAAAAGATAACCAAGATATCAAATGGAAAATCGTTGTTTTCCATCACTCAATTTATTCATCAGCATCTCATGCAAGTGATAATGATATTCTAGCAAGAAGAGATACTCTTGCTCCTATGTTTAGTCAAAATGGTATTGACTTAGTTTTAATGGGACATGACCACGTTTATACACGTAGTATGTTAATGGATGGTACAACTGCTTTAAAAGATGAATCATTTGATCAAAATGGTAATCCAATTCATGAAGTCACTGATCCTAAAGGTCTTACTTATATTACTGCTAACTCAGCAAGTGGTAGTAAGTATTATGAATTTACTTCTAATTTAAGTGGTGATTATATTGCTGTTAAAAACCAAGAACATACACCAAATATTACAAAATTAGATGTTAAAGATAATCAATTAAAAATTGTAACTTATCGTACTTCTGATTTATCTGTTGTTGATGATTTTACAATCAATAAAACATCAACTGAAACTGTTGATAAAACAGAATTAGAAAAATTAATTAATGAATGTAGTCAAATCGATGATTCAACTTATACAAAAGAATCATTTGCTAAATTACAAGATGCTTTAGTAGCAGCTAAAACAGTGCTTAACAATAATGATGCTACAAATCAAGATGTTGAAACAGCTTATAACACTTTAAAAGAAGCTAAAGAACAATTAGTTAAAAAAGAAACAAATCAACCAGTTTCTTCAATAACTGATAAAAAAGATAATACTTCATCTACAGACAAAAAAGATAACCCAACATCTTCTAAAGTAAAAACTGGTGATGATACTCCTCTTCTTGCTTTAGAGATTGCCTCAACAATGGCTATTGTTGCTGGAGCTATCATTGTTATCAAAGCAAAGAAAAAAGAAAACTAATCATTAAGAAAAATATATATTAAAACAGGACCTGTTTATCATAAACAGGTTCTTTCATAAGGAGATATCATGTTAAAAAGAATTCATAAATGTGATCTTATCCTTCTCATCATTACTTTTATTTTTACACTTGGTGTCTATTTTTTCCATAGTCAGGTTTATAGTCCTGTTGCAATTCAAAATTCATCATCTTTAAGTTATAGTAAAGCTAAAGTATTGCGTGTAATCGATGATCAATCAAAAAAAGATGAAACAACAAATAGATATTATGGTGTACAAAGTTTATATGTTGAGATATTAGATGGATCTTATAAAAATAAAAAAGTTTATATCGATAATTATCTTTCAACAACACATAATGTACGTCTTAAAGCTGGGGAGACATTTATTGCTTGTATTGATAATCCTGAATCTGATAATACTTTAATTACAGCGTATAATTATTATCGTACCCCTTATATTTATGGTTTTGTAGGTTTACTTTTAATCATTATTTTAATGATTGGTAAATCAAAAGGAATGCGAACGATTATCAGTTTAGCCTTTACTCTCTATGCTATTGTAGGTTTATTGCTGCCAATGATTTTTAGTGGCTTTTCACCAATTATTTCAACTATCTTTATTGTTATTTTAACAACTGGGTATTCATTATTTATGCTTAATGGACCTTCTATAAAAACTTGGGTAGCTGTAATAGCCACATCACTAGGTGTTATTATTAGTGGGCTTTCTTTTTTAGTATTAAGTCAGCTTATTCATATTTCAGGATTTAATACTGATCAAGCTGAAGCATTGATTATTATTTCTCAACAAACAGGACTAAAAATTAATGAAGTTTTATTTTCTGGAATCTTAATTTCTGGATTAGGAGCAGTTATGGATGTAGGTATGTCAATTGCTTCTTCTTTATATGAAGTTAAGGCACTTAATCCACAAATTACTAAATCACAATTATTTAAATCTGGTATTAATATTGGAAAAGATATGATTGGAACAATGTGTAATACATTGATTCTAGCTTTTACTGGAAGTTCAATGACAATTTTACTTGCATTTTTTGCTTATCAAATTCAATATCCTCAATTAATGAATTCTGATTTTATTGCAATTGAAATAGCTCAAGGAATTACAGGAACATTAGGTATTATTTTAACAGTCCCTGTTGGTGCACTTCTTTGTAGTTTACTTTATCATAAACATTTAAAAGCCTCTTAAATGAGGCTTTTAAATGTAATAATCGATAGCAGTAACAGTTTCCATCTCTGGACCTTCTTTTAATAATCTTTGATGTTCTTTAGAAACTGGATAAGCATTTAAATCATTTTCATCTTTAAATTCTATAATTTGAATAAGATCTCCAAAATGAGGTCCTATTGCTGGTTGTTTACTAATATTACAACCAACTTCACTGTTTACTATTAAAGAACATTCATTACCCACTTCTTCTAACATCTTTTTAAATTGATTAATTTTACTTTTATCTTTTAAAGTAAATACTGACACATGTTTAATCATCTTTTTTCCTCCTATGCAATATGCATTCCACCATCAATAAATAATTTTTGTCCTGTTGTATGACTCGCTTCTTTACTACATAACCATAAAACTGCATTTGTTACTTCTTTTGTTGTCGCAAGTTTTTTTAAAGGAATGACATGTTCCTTCAACATTTCTTCTTCATGAGGATTTGTTGATAAAGAATTTTTAGTAAGTTCTGTTCCCATTGTTGGTCCTGGACAAATGGCATTTACACGAATACCATAAGATGCGTTTTCTAAAGCAGCCATTTCTGTTAAAGCAATAACTGCTGCTTTGGCTGGACCATAAGCTGCAAATCCTGGAGCCATTTTATAGCCTCCAATAGAAGCTGTATTAACAATAGCACCAAATCCTTGTTTTTGCATTTGTAATAATTCATATTTTAAACAAAGAAAAACACCTTTCATATCAACATCTACAACTAAATCCCATGTTTTTTCAGAAATTTCTGTCAATGATTCATAAGGCATACGTACGCCATCTGGACCAATACTAGCATTATTAAAAGCACAATCAATACGTCCATATTTCAAGACAACTTCATCAATTGCTTTTTTAACATCACTTTCTTTAGACACATCACAATGAATATAAGATGCATCATTTCCTATTTCTTTAATAGCTTCTTTACATACTTCTTCTTTATCTACTGTCAAAGCAACAACATGGGCTCCTTTTTTTGAAAACTCAATAGCAGCTTGCTTTCCAATACCACTTGTTCCTCCTGTAATAACTACCACTTGATCTTTAAAATTCATTTTTTTCTCCTCCTTTAAAAGCAAAATATTGACTTAAAACAACAATCGTAACATTAAAAATCAAAAAAACTAAAACAAACAACGTTCCTCTATTTGTCCCATCATATAAATTAGTTCCTTGTTGTACAAACGCTAAGATAGCAGCTGTAATAGATGTTCCTATTCCTCCTGAAAGTTGCATCAATGTTTGTAATGTTGCATTTCCATCTGCTTGTAAATTTGTAGGTAAATGAGACATCGCACACGTCATTGTATTACCAACAATCAAGCCAATTCCTAAACTATAAATAAAATAAAGTATCATACATAATTGATAAGTAAGTTTATCAAAAAGAAATAGAAAACAAATTGTTGAAATAAAACTACAACATATCCCTAAAATAATAGGTTTTTTAGCTCCAAAACGATCTAAAATCAAACCACCTACAGGTGCAAATAAAGCACCAACAATTGCTCCAGGTAATAAGATGACTCCTGCATCTGTAGCAGGTTGTTTTAAAACAATTTGTACAAATGTTGGTAATAATAAACCATATCCTAATGTTGTCATTTGTAAAAACATGATGGCTAAGGTATGAAACGTAAAACTTTTATGATTAAAGATATCTAAATGAATTAATGGATTTTTAATATGTAATTGCCTTTTAGTAAAATAATATAAGCTGCTTATTCCAATGATAAAGCAACATAAAACAAACACTAAATGATCAACAACTTGATTTAAATTAGAAAATCCCATAATTAAAGTAATAAAAGCGAACGCTACGGCTATAAAACTTAAAATATCAAATTTTTCATGGATATTGATTTTTTGTTCACGCATACACAAATAACCTATAAAACTTGCTAGAACAATAATCGGTAAAACACAAATAAAAATATAACGCCAAGTAAAATACTGTGTCATTATTCCTCCAAAAGTAGGACCTA
>UQVG01000155.1 GCA_900544435.1 uncultured Erysipelotrichaceae bacterium
AAACCAACAGTTATTATGATGGTAGGTTTACAAGGTTCTGGGAAAACAACTACAGCTGGTAAAATTGCTAAATTAATTAAGACAAAATATGCTAAAAAACCATTATTAGTAGCTGGAGATATTTATCGTCCTGCAGCTGTTGATCAATTGGTTACTTTAGGTAATCAATTAGATGTACCAGTTTATGAAAAAGGAACATCTGAAAGTGCTGAAAATATTGTTAAAGGTGCAATGAATTATGCAGCTTTAAATAATAATGATGTTATCATTATTGATACGGCTGGTCGTTTACACATTGATGAACCATTGATGCAAGAACTAGCAAATGTTAAGGAAATTGCTAAACCTGATGAAATTTTACTTGTTGTAGATTCATTGACAGGTCAAGATATTGTTAATGTAGCAGCTTCATTTAATGAAAAATTAAGTATTACAGGGGCTGTACTTACAAAATTAGATGGTGATTCTCGTGGTGGGGGAGCACTTTCTATTAGACATATTACACATGTTCCAATTAAGTTTATTGGAATTGGTGAAAAATTAGATGCTATTGATTTATTCTACCCTGACCGTATGGCAGATCGTATTTTAGGAATGGGTGATGTTGTTTCTTTAGTTGAAAAAGTGCAAGATGTTTATGATGAAAAAGAAACAATGAAAGCTATGAAAAAAATGCAATCTGGACGTTTTGGTTTAGATGATATGCTTGATCAAATGCATCAATTAAAGAAATTAGGTCCACTTTCAGGAATTTTAAAAATGATTCCTGGTATGCCATCTATGCCTAATTTAAATGATGAAACGACAGATAAGAGAATGAAGGAAACAGAGTCTATTATCTATTCTATGACTTTAGAAGAACGTCGAGATCCAAGTATTATTACATTATCTAGAAAACAACGTATTGCTAAAGGATGTGGGAAGGATCTTGCGGCAATCAATAGATTATTAAAACAATTTGAACAATCTAAACAAATGATGAAACAAATGTCAAATATGGATATGGCAACTGGTCTTCCAAAAATGGGTGGAGGTCACTTTGTAGGTGGTCCAAACCGTAAAAAAGTACGTCATAAAAAGAAAAAGAAAAAATAATGAAGGGTGTCAAGTAAAAATGCTTGACACCTGTTTCTATCTATGATAAATTATACAAGCAATAAGAAATCAAGGAGGAAATATAAATGGCAGTAAAATTAAGAATGACAAGAATGGGTGCTAAAAAAAGACCTTTCTATAGAATCGTAGCAGCTGATTCAAGATCACCAAGAGATGGTAGATTTATTGAAGTATTAGGTACATATAATCCATGTACTAATCCAGCTCAAGTTAACTTAAAAGAAGAAGAAATCTTAAAATGGTTAAATACTGGTGCTCAACCTTCTGATACTGTTAGAAACTTATTATCTAAACAAGGTATCATGAAAAAATTTGCTGATTCAAAACAAGGTAAATAATTATGGATTATGTAAAAACACTAAAAGATATTGCGATTGAATTAGTTGAGGATAAAGAACATTTAGAAGTAAGACAAATGCCATCATTAGATGAAAATGTAATTGTTTTATATGTTTATTCTGCAAAAAATGATATTGCAAAATTAATCGGTCGTAAAGGTGTTATGGCTAATTCTATTCGTCAATTAATGTCTGTTGCAGGACGTCTTTCTAATAAAAAATTAGATATTAAATTCGAATCATATGAATAGATGTGTTAGACACATCTATTTTTTTTGGAGGTTACATGGAAAAGTTAAAAATTGGTAAAATTGTTGGAACTCATGCACTTAAAGGAGAATTGAAAATTCGTTCTTTTAGTGATTTCAATGATCAAAGATTTGTTGTTGGTCATAAATTATATTTGAATGATCTTGTTGATCCTTTTATTATTAAAACAGTAAGAGTTCATAAAGGAAATTATTTAATTAGTTTTGAAGGAATGCAAGATATTAATTTAGTAGAAAAATATGTTGGTTTTAATGTTTATGGTTTAAAAGCAGATATTGAATTAGATGATGATGAATATTTTTATGATGATTTAATTGGATGTAAAATTATAAATGACAATCAAGAAATTGGAAAAGTTGTTTCTGTTTATTTCAATGGTGCACATGATGTTTTAACAGTGCAAACTGAAAAAAAGAAAATAGCCATTCCATATGTAGATGCATTCATTGAGGATGAAGATATTGAAAATAAACAAATTTTTGTTCATTTAATTAAAGGTATGTATGATGAAGATTGATGTTTTATCACTGTTTCCAGAAATGTTTGATGGATTTTTAAATACTTCAATTATTAAAAGAGCAATAGACAAGGAAATTGTTGATATTCAAATTCATAATTTTAGAGAATTCACAAAAGATAAGCATAAACATGTAGATGACTATCCTTATGGTGGGGGACAAGGAATGGTGCTAATGTGTCAACCTATCATTGATTGCTTAAAAACACTTGCAACAGACAATTCTTTAATTATTTTAATGTCACCTCAAGGAATTACCTTAAAACATGAAGTTGCTGTAAAACTTTCATTAGAAAAGCATCTTATTATTATTTGTGGACATTATGAAGGATTTGATGAAAGAATTCGAGATTATGTGGATTTAGAGTTATCTATAGGCGATTATGTTTTAACTGGTGGCGAACTAGGAAGTATGGTTACTTGCGATGCTGTAGTAAGATTAATTGAAGGAGCGATTCGTCAAGAGAGTCATGAAGATGACTCATTTGCTGATGGATTGCTAGAATATCCTCAATATACAAGACCATTAGAATATGATGGTAATAAGGTGCCAGATGTTTTAGTTTCTGGGCATCATGAAAATATTCGCAAATGGAGAAAATATCAGTCGTTAAAGAAAACGTATTTAAAAAGGCCGGATTTACTAGAAAATTATAATTTTGATGAAGAGTCAAAAAATATGTTGGATCAAATCAAAAAAAAGAGTTGATATTTTTTTGAATGATGTTATAATGTTACAGGTCGAGATGACTGCATATGTTCCGCTGGTTAATCGAATGAACATACAAGACTATAAATGAAAAGGAGAAAAACGATGAATTTAACATTAGTAGATCAAATTACTAAAAAACAATTAAAATCTGATATCCCTGTTTTCAAAGCTGGAGATACTTTAAAAGTTTATGTAAAAATTAAAGAAGGTAACAAATACCGTATCCAATTATTTGAAGGTGTTTGTATCGCTAGACAAGGTAAAGGAATTGCTGAAACTTTCACAGTTAGAAAAATTTCTTACCAAGTTGGTGTAGAAAGAACTTTCCCAGTTCATTCACCAATCATTGACAGAATCGAAGTTGCTAAAGTTGGTAAAGTACGTAGAGCTAAATTAAATTACTTACGTGGATTATCAGGTAAAGCTGCTAGAATTAAAGAAATCAGAAAATAAGAAATGGGTAACCATTTCTTTTTTTCTGTCATCAATTGATGTATAATAGAAGTTGTCTATAAATTAAAGATAGGTGATAACTATGAAATTTAATAAAAAAATAATAATGACGGTTATTGAGTTTATTGTTATTTGTTTAGTAACATTATTTGTTTTTAAATGTGTAATTATGCCTGTAAAAATTGATGGTGTATCAATGTATCCAACATTAATGGATGGCGATTTGGTTTTTATGTCTCGTTTAGATATTAATATAAACCAAATTAAACGATTTGATATTGTGACAATAGATTGTAAACAATTAAATAACGTTATTATTAAAAGAATCATAGGATTACCTGGAGAAAAGATTGTTTATAAAAATGATCATTTATATGTTGATGGAAAGTACGTTAAGGAAGGGTACTTTGATAAATCGTATATAACGAATGCCAAGAAAAGGTATAATATTTTATTTTTTACAAATGATTTTGAAATAACTGTTGGACAAAATGAAATTTTTGTTTTAGGAGACAATAGGGTGAATTCGCTTGATTCAAGAGAATTGGGTTGTTTTAAGATAGGAGATATTTTATCTAAAAATGGAATCTTGTTGTTTCCTTTTAATCATATGAAAGGAATGGATTGATATGGCACAAATACAGTGGTTTCCTGGCCATATGGCTAAGGCAAAAAGAGAAATAGCTGATAAAATAAAATTAATAGATATAGTTGTTGAATTGGTAGATGCTAGAGCACCTTATTCTAGTAAAAATCCGTTATTTAATGGTGTTGTTAATAATAAGCCAAGGTTGATTGTAATGACAAAGGAAGATCTAGCAGATGATCGATTAACTCAAAAATGGATAGACTTTTATAAAAACAAAGGTTATTATGCAATGAGTGTTAATCTTAAGCAATTTAATGAATATAAAAAAATCATTCAAGTTTGTAAAGAAATTTTAAAAGATAAAATGGCTAGAGAAGCAAAAAAAGGATTAAAACCTCGTGCAATGAGAGCAATGGTTTTAGGAATTCCTAATGTTGGTAAATCTACTTTTATTAATCGTTTAGCTAAAAGAAAAGCAACTGTAACAGGGAATAAACCGGGTGTTACTAAAGCACAACAAATTATAAAAGTAGATAAAGATTTTGAATTATTTGATACACCAGGTGTATTATGGCCTAAATTTGAAAGTGAAGATATTGCAAGAAACATTGCTTTAATTGGTTCTATTAAGCAACAAATATTACCTAGAGAAGATTTATTTGCTTATGCTGTTGAATATTTAGTAAAAAAATATCCAGGTACTTTGGAAAAACGTTATCAAATTGATGTAGATTTAGAAAGTGATTGGATTGAAAAATGCTATGACGATATTGCGTTTAATAAAAAAATAAAACCTGTTAGAGGAATTACAGATTATGAACGAGTAATGGATATGTTCTTTACGGATTTATTCGACGGGGCTATTACTAAAATCACATGGGAGATTCCAAATGAGTAATTTGTTAGATTATGAAAACAAGTACTATGATTTAGGATACGATTATATTATTGGTCTTGATGAAGCTGGAAGAGGCCCAATGGCAGGAGAATTAGTGGTTGCAGGTGTTATTTTTCCTAAAGGATATTTTGATGAACGTATTTTTGATTCAAAGCAGCTGACTTCTAAAAAAAGAGAAGAAATGTATAAGATTATTATTGAAAATGCATTAGCTTATCATGTAGAAATTATTTCTGTAGAAGATGTTGATCGTTTAAATGTTTATTCAGCAAGTCAAAAAGGCATGGAAAAATGTTGTCAAATTTTAAAAAGAGATAAGATGTTTGCTTTAACAGATGCAATGCCTTTGCATGATATTGAACACTTATCGATCATAAAGGGTGATACGCTTTCTATGTCTATTGCTGCGGCAAGTATTTTAGCAAAAGTAACAAGAGATCATTTAATGATTGAATATGCAAAAAAATATCCTCAATATGGTTTTGAAAAACATAAAGGATATGTTACAAAAGCTCATAAAGAGGCTCTTAGAGAATATGGACCTTGTCCTATTCATAGAAAATCTTTTAAGCCAGTTCAAGAAGTTATGAAAGAACAAATGTCTTTAAATTTAGATAT
>UQVG01000156.1 GCA_900544435.1 uncultured Erysipelotrichaceae bacterium
GTGCCATAGACCA
Source organism: uncultured Erysipelotrichaceae bacterium (assembly GCA_900544435.1). Classification (GTDB taxonomy): domain Bacteria; phylum Bacillota_I; class Bacilli_A; order Erysipelotrichales; family Coprobacillaceae; genus Faecalibacillus. Next base: position 14 of record UQVG01000156.1, read on the forward strand.
ACATAACAATAAAGTTATACAAGTATCTGAAACAGGAAGAATCCATTCTAAAGAGCTTTATAAAATATATAAAGACAAGATTCCAAGTACATGTCAGGTTGTAAGTGATAGCTTGAGATCATATCATAAACTGATGAAAGATTTAAAAGTTAAATGGGTCAAGATACCATCAGGTAAAAAAGAAAAAGACGGTTATACTCTTAAAAAGATAAACGATTTACATTCATCAATAGATTTATTCCTTTATAAATATCGAGGAATATCAGATAAATATTTAAGAAATTATATGGGACTTTATAAATATAAAGATCAACATAATAAATATTATCAAAAGAAGGTATTTCTTCACATATTTAAAGAAATCATCAATAGTTTATGTGCGTTGAAATTCAGTGATTTTAAATATGATTCTAAATTTTTCGCTATTTGATTAGTTTTCCAAGAAATACTTACCAACATTTATCTTGGGTTAGGTTTTTAATAAAAAAGAAATATTATAGACAATATTTAAAGAATCATTATTTTGAAAGTAAAGTTTATTGGTTATTCAATTTGATAGGACTTATGTTTATTTTAGGGGGATTTGCTTTTTTACCGCTTCAACAATATATTCATCATTATGTTGATATTCTTGGTAAAAGTTTGATTGTTTTAGGAATAATTCTCATATTATTTCCTTTTATACAAATCTTTTTTAAAACAAGTTTTTTTAAAGAACATGAAGTCTTTTATTCATTAAAGGATAATGGAATGACCTATCAAGAAAATGGGGAATCAATCTTTTATAGTTTTCTACAATTTCAAAGAATCAATTATAAAGATTTCATACTTTTAAAGAAAGATCGAAAGATTTTATTCATTGATATCAATGATTTAGATCAATTAGAAAATGAAGTAAAAGAAACAATAATTTTAAAGAGTTCATTTTTAATTTCTTTATTTACAAGTGTTTTAGGTTGTTCATTGTTGATTTTACAACTTGGCTATTTTATAGTTTTAAAAAGATATGGATTTGAATATATTCATTCGATGAATCAAATCATATTTAATCTCATTGTTTTATGTTGTCTTATTATTAATTATTGTTTAATCAAGAAAAAGGAGATAAAAATTCAATATGTTTTAATAGGTTGTTTAGGGTTTGTTATTATTTCTATTCTTGGACTTCATTCTTTTCAAAAGATAGAAGAAGTGACATCTTTCTCACCGAATTTAAAAAATAGAGCTGTTTTAAAATATGATGATAATGACCATCGCTTAGATATTTATCATTATACCTATTTATGTTTTGCTAGAAAAAGTGATACAGTTGCTACAGAAATAAATGGTTATCATGGGAAATGGCTCACAAATGATTGTTATGTTTTTACTTATAGTAATGAAGAGAATCAAAGAAAAGTGAATGTCTCTACTTTTGGTGACCGTGGTGATGGAATCTCTTATTTTAATATTTTTCCTACATTACAAGGGGAATGGTTTAATAAAAATAATGGTGAAACAAAAACATATCTTAAAGAAAGTACTGGACAATTAACTTTAAAAATAAAGAATAAAATCCAATATTTTGACGCGGATGAAACAAAACAAAATGGGACGATTGCTTTAACTTTATCTAAGGATGAAGAAGCTCAATATATTATTGCTTTAGATGAAAACTGTATTTTAAATGAAGATAATCTTTTAGATAAAAATGGTACAATTCAAATTTATAATATTCAAAAAGATGCAAGTGTGACACTTTATTGTGGGACTTATAAAGAAGATAAAAAAGAACAAGAAGAAATTGATAAGGACGATCGAAAACAAGCTAAAGAGCTTGTCAATAAGATGGATGCCTATTTGAAAAAAGATTCAACATTGCCTGATTTTGATGATAGTGAATCTCTTTTTAAAGTTCCATCTACTTCTAATGATTTTTATGTTGTCACAAGAGATGCTTATTTTCATTCTTTAAAATTATTTAAACAAGATGGAGCACAAGAAACTGGACAAATTAAACAAATCAAAGTTTTAGCGGGAGATATTAATGATTTCTATGCTGAAATGACTTATACATCTACAATTACTTATTTAGGTGAAACGGAAACAATGGATATTACATATCATTATCGTATAAAAAAGGGAAAAGATTGTTATTTAGTAGCCTTTATTGGTTATCGCGTACCAGGAGATATCGGTCTTGTAAAATGTGATCCTGTGATTGAAAAAGATGTTTCGACAAATCAAGATTACGCATATTCTGTAGGAGGACAGTAGAAATGAGAGATAAAAAGAAATGGATCATAGGAATAAGTGCATGTGTTTTAATAATTGTTTCTGTGTTTTTTATATTTAATCAGGGAAAAAGTGATGAACAAGTTGTTACAGAGTATTTTGAACTTTTAAAAAAGAAAGATTATAAACAAATGTATCAAATGTTGAATCAAAAAACAGTTTATACACCTACACAGAAGTATTTTGTTGAAAAATATAAAGAATTTTATGAAGGAATAGATGCCAAAAATATTCAAATAAAAATTTTAGATGAACAAGATAATGTCATTGAATATTTAATCTATATTGATACTCTTGCAGGAAGAATTACTTATCGAAACAAGGTGGGTGTCAAAGATGAACAAATTCAGTTTAATAAAGAACTGATCATGGATGGTTACACTGATGGTTGTAAAATAAAAATAACAACATATAATCCTGAAAAAAGAGGACGTATTTTAGATAGAAATGGAAAAGTACTCGCTGAAGATGGAAAAGGTTATTCTGTTGGAATTGTAAAAGGAAAATTAAATGGTGAAAATGACTATGGACAAATTGCACAGTATTTAGAAACAGATGTTGAAACCATTCAAAAGAAAATGAGTGCTTCTTGGATCAATGATGATTCTTTTGTACCTATTAAAACGGTTTCTGAAGCAACTAAAAATGATCTAATCAATAAGAATATTTTAGGTATCAATGGTGTTAAAATTTCAACCGTGAGTATTCGAACTTATCCTTATGATAAAGTAGCTTCACATATTGTAGGCTATGTCCAAAATGTTAATGCTGAAGACTTAAAAAAACATAAAAATGAAGGCTATAATTCAACTTCAGTCATTGGAAGAAGTGGGATTGAGGCTGCTTATGAAGAACAGCTAAGAGGAATTACATCTGGTAAAATTGATTTGGTTGATAAAAATGATAAAGTTATTAAAGAACTTTGTCATAAGGAAGTTAAAATGAGTCCACAAGATATTACACTCACAATCGATATTGATTTACAACAAAGTCTTTATAATGAATATCAAAATGATAAAAGTGCTTCTGTTGCCTTAAATCCACAAACAGGAGAAGTTTTAGCGCTTGTTTCAACACCATCCTATTCAAATAATGATTTTGTCTTAGGACTTTCAACAGATAAATGGAATGCTTTAAATAATGACGCTAATCAACCCTTGATGAGTCGTTATAAACAAACTTATACACCTGGTTCATCTATGAAGCCTATTACAGCAGCTATTGGTTTAGAAACAAAAACCATTGATCCTGATAAAGATTTAGGTGCTAAAGATAAATGGCAAAAAGATTCAAGCTGGGGAAGCTATTATGTAACAACATTACATGCGCCTTCACCTAATAATTTAAAGAATGCAATTACGTATTCAGATAATGTTTATTTTGCTAGAAGTGCGTTAAATATTGGAAAAGATAATTTATTTAAATATTATAAAAACTTAAAGATTGGTGAAAAAATTCCATTTGAACTATCTTTAAATAGAAGTCAATATATAAACAAAAATCAAAAAGCAAATGATCAATTGATTGGCGATAGTGGTTATGGGCAAGGACAAATTCTAATGAATCCTTTACAACTTGCAAGTATTTATAGTGCCTTTGTCAATAATGGATCAATTTATCAACCACATATCGTTCAAGGACAAACAAAGATATGGGTAAAAAATGTTTTTTCAAAAGGAACAGCACAAACAATAAAAGAAGATTTAATCAATGTTATTGCAGATGAAAATGGAACAGGGCATGCCATCTATCATGATAGTATCGCTCTTGCTGGAAAAACAGGAACAGCAGAAATCAAACAAAGCCAAAGTGATACAACAGGAACAGAACTAGGATGGTTTACAGTAATGACGACAGATAGTAAACAACCTCTTTTAATAACAACAATGGTAGAAGATGTAAAAGGTCGAGGTGGTAGTGGTTATGTTGTTGAACATACAAAAACACCTTTAGATTTATATTTATCTAAAGAAAGTAATTAATGTGAATGAGAAGAATTTCTAATGAAGCTTTATATATTTTTTAAAGGAAAAATGAAGTGTCTTATAAAGAAACTTATGATTGTAGAAATTTTTATTATCGGAATCATTTCTTTATTTATAGTGATCAATTATTTTTCTAATAATACCATTTGGAATTTAATAATTCATGATGAATCTGAAGAAGTATTACTTTATGAAAATAAAGATGCAACATCAAAAGCAAAAGTACAGATATATAAAATAGAGCGTTTATCATTGTTTGATATGTATATACGTGTAAATGTAACCTTTAATAATTTAGAAACATACAGCTATTCAACAGTATGTTATTCTAGTGAAAATCTTGATTTTAATAATATTCAAGATGTAAATGTCAAATGGAAAAAGCATATTCCATCAATTTATATGCGTAATCATCCAACGATGACAATCAAATCTATAATCCAAAAGGAGTAAGTATGAAATTTAAAGTAAAGTTATTTGTTTTTATTGTCGAAACATTTATTGTATTTTGTATTGCTTCTACAATGATTTTTACACGCATTTATAATGGTTCCTTTTTTTCAATCTTTCATCAATTTGATAAACAAGGACATCTTATTTTAAAAAAGAAAATAAGTAATCAAAATTTTATTGTCATTTTTGAAAGAGGAGAACCGGTATTTTTTGAAAAGAATCATTTAGAAATAATATTAAGTAATAGAATTGATGTAATAAATATAGATATCAATAATGCAGGAAAACCTTTAACCAAAAAGAATATAGATATTATTCAAAGACAAGATTTTATTGAAATAACAATCCATAAAAATGATGGAAACGCAGTTGTTTATAAGCTTAATGATATATTTAATAAATAAAAAGATTTTCTTCATTTACAATCACTATAGATATCTTCGTGATTTTGTTTCTTTTTTCACTTTCGTAATTTTCATAATTAAATAGTACTATAAATACAAAATAAAAAAACAGACCTCATGAAACAGAAGAGGTCTGTTTTTACTACAGCTATCAAAACCACAGGATTTTGAAAAACAGCTCAAATAAAAATATAATTGTCTATAATATATGAAGTCTTTTATTTGCAATAGTTTTGTTTAAAATAGATATGCTATTTATTATCTTTGTATATATCTAATTTTAGAATTATCTAAAGTATGCCTTACAGTACAAAGAATAATATTTTTTTATTTAAGAATGTTTAATTAAATAATTTGAATTGAGGTTTTCA
>UQVG01000157.1 GCA_900544435.1 uncultured Erysipelotrichaceae bacterium
GTCATAAAAGTACGATTACATCTAAAGATATTCCTGATTTAGATTTATATATGGATCAAATCATGACCTTATTTGATAATCATTTAGCCAATCATAAAAAAAAGGAAGACGATAAATTATTAACTAAAACAATGATCAATAATTATTCCAAAGCGAAAGTCATTACACCTGTTAAAGGAAAAAAATACACCAAGGAACAAATCATTCAAATGTTGATCATTTATGAATTAAAAAATAATCTTTCCATCCAAGAAATTAAAGACTTATTAACACCTATTTATGAAAGTGATGATGATTTATCAAAGCTTTATGATCATTTTATAGAAATTAAGCATTCTTTAAATCAACAACTCCAAAAAATGATTCAAAAGATAATTGATGACTATCAATTAACAATTGAAAATTATCAAGATTTATTTTTATTAGTATCAGTTTTATCTTCGTTAAGTCATTCACTTACAAATATAGGAGAAATGCTTATTGAAACCAAAGAGCTATAGTTTAAAACTATAGCCAACTTTTATTTTTTCTTCGTTTACTATCTATTTATTTTTCTATATAATGTATACAAAAAGTGAGGTATCTATATGAAAATTAATGAATTACTAAAGAAAAGACCAACATTGTCTTTTGAAATATTTCCACCAAAAAATAATGAAAATGATATTACATCTATTTATGCAACAATTGATGAACTTGCTAAGATGAATCCTGATTTTATTTCTGTCACTTATGGGGCTAATGGTTCTACATCTAAAAATACTTGTAAAATTGCTTCAACCATTAAAAATAAATACGGCATTGAATCTGTGGCTCATTTAACATGTATGAATAATACAAAAGAAGAAATTAAAGAAATTTTAGAAGAACTTAAAGAAAATGGAATTGAAAATGTTCTTTCTTTACGTGGGGACTATCCTAAAGATAGTGATGGTATCAATCACGGAGATTTTAAATATGCCAGTGAATTAAATGAATTTATTGAAGAAAACTTTCCTAATGATTTTTGTTTATCTGGAGGATGTTATCCAGAAACTCATTATGAAGCTAAAAATTTCGAAGAAGACCTTTTAAATCTAAAGAAAAAAGTAGATGCAGGAGCTAAATATCTTGTCACTCAAATTTTTTATGATAATCAATATTATTATCGTCTTGTAAGAGAAGCAAGAAAAATTGGTATTACTGTTCCTATTCTTGCAGGAATCATGCCAGCACATAATCCTAAACAATTAAAAAATATTGCAAAAATGTCTAATTGTTCTGTTCCATTTGATCTAGCTGCTATGATTGATCGTTTTGCTAGCCATCCTCAAGCAGGTAGAGAAGTTGGTCTACATTATGCAACTTATCAAATTATTGATTTAATGACTCATGGGGTTGATGGTATTCATATTTATACAATGAATAAACCTGAAATTGCTAAAGAAATCTTAAAAAGAACGGAATATATTCGTGATGAATTTTTTAAAGATTAAAGAAAATGCTTTAAAATATTTAGGTTATCATCACCAAATAATAGATGAAAAACTTGATTGCTTGATTGATGAATGTATAGAGGAGATTAATCAAATGAGTTCTTTTAAAGCAACTTATCGCAAATTTCCTCTTTCTTTTCATCCTTTAAGAATTGACGAATTAAATTTAAACTTAGATTATCCAGATTTAAATCAATTATTTAAAAACTGTCATGAGATTATTTTAATCAGTTGTACTTTAGGTATTCAAATTGATCGAAAAGCACATTACTATAGTCATATTGATATGACAAAGGCAACTGTTTTGGATGCTGTTGCAAGTAGTTATTTAGAAACAAAATGTGATGAATATGAAAATGAACAGTTTATTGGTAAAAGAACTTTTCGTTTTTGTCCAGGATATGGAAATGTGCCTATTGAACTCAATAAAGAACTAGCTAGAGTAATGGAATGTTATAAGAAGATTGGTTTGACTGTTCAAGAAAGCAATATTCTTTTGCCACAAAAATCAATGATTGGTCTCATTGGTTTAGGAGATAATCGAAGAGAAAAAACTTGTTTGAATTGTTTTCATATAAAAGATTGCAATTTTAGAAAGAGAGGACAAACATGTTACGCGAAAGATTAAATAAAGAACTTCTCATTTTTGATGGTGGATTTGGTTCACAACTTCAAGAATTAGGAATGAAGGCTGGAGAAATTCCAGAATACTATAATATTGAACATCCTGAAATAATTATTGATATTCATCAAAGATATTTAAAAGCTGGTGCTGATTTTATTACAACCAATACTTTTGGTGCGAATCCTTTAAAATTAGAACAACACCAATATAATTATCAAGAAGTGATTTTAGCAGCCGTAAAAAACGCAAAAGAAGCTAAAAAAATCAAACCTGATGCTTATATTGCTTTAGATATTGGACCAATTGGAAAACTTATGGAACCTATGGGAACTTTAACTTTTGATGAAGTTTATCAAAGTGTCAAACAAATGGTTGAACTTGTAAAAGATGAAGTTGATGTTGTCTTGTTTGAAACAATGACAGATATTTATGAATTGAAAGCTAGTATTTTAGCAGTTAAAGAATGTAGTGATCTTCCTATTTTTGCGACAATGACTTTTGAAACAAGTGGACGTAGTTTATCAGGATGTGATCCACTTACAATGGTGAATGTCTTAGAAGGATTAAAAGTGGATGCTTTAGGTATTAACTGTTCATTAGGACCTACTGAAATGGCTCCTATTATTGAAAACATTTTAGAAAGTACTTCTTTTCCTGTGATGATTCAACCTAATGCTGGTTTACCATTACTCGTTGATGGTAAAACAACTTATCCAATGAAAGCAGATGAATTTATTGAAGCAATTGTCCCTCTTGTAAAGAAAGGAATTGCGATTGTTGGTGGATGTTGTGGAACAACACCTGAATTTATTCAAAAATTGAAAGAAAATTGTCCAACAATGGTAACACCAAGACATATTTTATCTACTACTCGCGTTTCATCAGGAACAACAACTGTTGAATTTGGAAAACACGTTGTTGTTTGTGGAGAACGTTTAAATCCAACAGGAAAGAAAAAATTAAAAGCTGCTTTAAAAGAAGAACGTTATGATGAGCTTGTTGTAGAAGCTATCAAACAAGAACAAGCAGGTGCTCATGTTTTAGATGTCAATGTTGGTTTACCTGGTATTGATGAACCAAATGTAATGAAACATGTTATTAAATTACTTCAAGAAGTTATTCAACTTCCTTTACAAATTGATAGTTCTAATTTTCAAGCAATTGAAGAAGCTTGTCGTTATTATAATGGAAAACCACTTATTAACTCTGTTAATGGAAAAGATGAAACCATGGAAGCTATCTTCCCTGTTGTTAAAAAATATGGTGGTGTCGTTATTGGTTTGGCTTTAGATGAAAATGGAATTCCACCAAAGGCAAAACAAAGATTTGAAATTGCTAAAAAGATCATAAAAAAAGCTCAAGAATATGGAATTGATAAAAAAGATATCATTATTGATTGTCTTGTTTTAACAGCTTCAGCTCAACAAAAAGAAGTTATGGAAACAGTAAAAGCTGTTGCTATGGTTAAAGAACTCGGTGTTCATACAGTTTTAGGAGTAAGTAATGTTTCCTTTGGTTTACCAAATCGTCCATTACTTAATAAAACTTTTTTAGCGATGGCAATGTCTGCAGGACTTGATTTACCAATTATCAATCCATTAGATCAAGAATTGATGAATACAATCGATGCTTTCAATGTTCTTTATAATTATGATCAAGATGCAACAAATTACATTCAAAAACAAGCACAAAGTCAAGTTGTATTACCTAAACAAACAACTTCATTTTCTTTGAATGATGTTGTCTTACACGGTTTAAAAGATGAAGTTAAAAAAGCAACAGAAACAGCTTTAGAAAGTCAAGATGGTCTAACCATTGTCAACGAAATATTAATACCTGCTCTTGATCAAATTGGTAAGGATTATGAAACCGGTAAAATCTTCTTACCACAATTAATTCAATCGGCTGAAGCAAGTAAAATTGCTTTTGATGTCATTAAACAAACTTTCAAGACAACTGAATCTTCTAAAGGTCCTGTTTTAATTGCGACAGTCCATGGTGATATTCATGACATTGGTAAAAATATTGTGAAAGTTGTTTTAGAAAGTTATGGTTATCAAGTCATCGATTTAGGAAAAGATGTTCCATCTGAAGTTATTTTAGAAGCTTATCATAAACATCATCCAAAAGCTATTGGTCTTTCTGCATTAATGACAACAACTGTTGTTTCAATGGAAGAAACTATTACTTTACTCAAACAAGAAGAAAACATGTGTCCGATTTTTGTTGGTGGTGCTGTGTTAACCGAAGATATCGCCCAAGATATTCATGCTGATTACTATACAAAAGATGCCATGGCTGCTGTAAATTTATTAAATGAAATTGTACATTAAAAGGAAGTCTTAAAAACTTCCTTTTACTATATGATTTAAAATTTGTCCACAAACATAAGCATCATCATATGCACGATGGGCATTTTCGTTTTTTATATGTAAATAATGAGCAATTGTCCCTTGTTTATAATTATAAGGTCCATGGATATATTTTCTTGATAATTGCAATGTATCTACATAACAAATTTTTCCATCTAGTTCTAATCGATCAAAAGTTGTCTTTAAAAAAGACATATCAAATCTTGCATTATGAGCACAAACAATAATATTTCCTTCAAGTGCTTCTTTCATAAATTCTTGAAACAGGGCATAAGCTTCTATTTCCTTTGGTTGATTTTCTAACATTTCATTTAATGTCTTCATAGCTTCTTCATCCTTTCCATATAGTCAGCTCGTCGTGCTTTTGCTAATTGTTTTTCCTGTAAAATGACCAACATTCCAAATATCTTGGCTCTCATTTTAGGATTAAGTTTATCTAAAAATTTTTCTACAGGATTATCGCCATTTTCTGTTTCATATGCAATGACTTCAAATTTTGTCATATGTATTCTCCCTTATTATATGGTATATATACCATATTATCAATTTTGTTATTTTCTTTCCGTTCATTTTTGAGAATGCATTCGTCATAATATTTATAAAGTGCAGCCAGTATATAACGCCCTTTTCCACTCGTCAATGCCCTTTTTTATCTCCAAATTTTACCTAAGCAAATTGCACAATACCAGTCAAGTTCTCTGTCGATCCCGTATTTTCTGATCATACAAAAAATCAAGAGTTGAAAAACTCATTTTTCAACTCCTGAAATAACATCATTTTTGTTTAATTTGCTACCCTAGCATATGATTTATTTTTTCAGATAAATTGCTGTCACCGCACAATCGCGTGCCGCATTTTTCGCAGTCTCTTCCAGGTCTGCCGGAAGTTCATCGTATTTCACATCAATACAATCTTTGTCAAAATTATGTGCAAACAACTCTGGATACAGACCTACGCAAATACCGCATCGAACACAATATTCTTTTATTTCAACTTTCATTTTCCGTTCCTCCA
>UQVG01000158.1 GCA_900544435.1 uncultured Erysipelotrichaceae bacterium
GGCTGCTTTTGCTGCTTCTATAACTTCGTTATCTGTTGCTTCTGGTTTTCCATAACGAATATTATCAGCTATGGTTCCCGTAAATAAATGAGTGTCTTGTAAAACAATAGAAATCGATTTTCTTAAATCATCTTTTTTAATCAATTTTACATCAATACCATCATAAGTAATTGAACCTTTCGTAATATCATAGAAACGATTAATTAAGTTAATAATCGTTGTTTTTCCTGCACCTGTGCTTCCAACAAAAGCAATTTTTTGTCCCGGTTTTGCAAAAAGATTAATATCTTTTAAAATTGGATGTGTTTCATTATAACCAAATACCACATCATGGAAACGAACATCTCCTTTTAATTCAACAAGTTCAATGCCATTGTTTCTTGGATGTCTCCAAGCCCAATGTCCTGTATAATGGTCACTTTCTTGCATTGAACCATCTTCTTTGATTTCTACTTGTGTTAATGTCACTTTTCCTTCATCAACTTCTTCACTTTCATTCATTAAATCAAAGATTCTTTCAGCACCAGCCATGGCAGCAAGAATAAAGTTTAATTGTTGTGTAAATTGATTAATAGGCATCGCTGTTTGTCTTACAAAGACAAGATAAGATGATAAACTTCCAAGATCCATAATACCATTAATAGCAAATAAACCACCTATACTTGCGACAAGAGCATAATTGAAATAAGAAATAGAAACAACAGTTGGTATTGTTCTTCCTGAATAAGTTAAAGCTTCTACTGCTGAATCATAAAGTTCTTGGTTTCTATGATCAAATTCAATTGAGTTTTCTTTTTCATGGTTAAAGACTTTAACAACCTTGATTCCATCTACCATTTCTTCAATAAAACCATTTAAATAACCCATGGCATTTTGTTGTTTTTTAAAGTATTTTTTACTTCTTTGACTTAAGTATTGAATTAAAAAATACATTAAAATCATACATGCAAAAACAATCAGTGATAATTTCCAACTTAAAACAAAGATCAAAAAGAGTGTACCTACAATCATAATAAAGCTTTGAATCAATGTATCAAAACAGTTATTTAAAGCATCTTGAATCGTATCTAAATCGTTGGTAAAGCGACTCATGATTTCTCCATGAGGGTGCCCATCAAAATAAGAAATTGGTAATTTTTGCATTTTCGCAAATAAATCATTTCTTAATTCTTGGACAATACTTTGAGCTGTATGTACCATTAATTGTTTATAGATAGCTGTAGCAGTTGCTCCTATAAAATAAACAATCGCCATGAAAATAATAAAGGAAACTAAACCATGATAATCATTTTTTAAAACATAACGATTAACGACTGTTTTAATTTGATAAGTTCCCCATAAACTAATCGAAGTTGAAAGAATAACAAGTATTCCAATAAACACAAAAGCGTATTTATGATTACCAATATATTTTTTAAAAGATGAAAGTGTCTTTTTCATATTTTTAGGTTTTGCATTTGTAAGTTGTCTTGCCATTATAAATCAACTCCTTTCAATTGAGAATCATAGATTTCTTGATAAATTTCATCATTCTTTAATAATTCTTCATGATTTCCAATTGCATGAATTTTTCCATTATCTAAGATAATGATTTGATTAGCATGTTGAAGTGAAGAAATACGTTGAGCAATAATAATCTTTGTTGTTCCTTTTAAAGAAGCTAATGCTTCTTTAATACTTGCTTCTGTCGCTGTATCAACTGCACTTGTTGAATCATCTAAAATAAGAATTTTAGGATGTTTCAATAATGCTCTAGCAATACATAAACGTTGTTTTTGTCCCCCAGAAACATTGACACCACCTTGTTTTAAATATGTATCATAACCTTCTGGAAAGTTTTCTATAAATTCATCCACACAAGCTTGTTTACAAGCCCATTTGATTTCTTCATCACTTGCTTCTTTATTACCCCATAAAAGATTTTCTTTAACTGTTCCAGAAAATAAAGTATTTTTTTGTAAAACCATGCCTACTTGATCTCTTAAATATTCTAACGAATAATCTTTGACATTATGTCCATCAATCAAAATTTCTCCCTCACTTACATCATAAAGACGATCAATCAATTGGACTAAACTTGTTTTAGCTGAACCTGTCCCTCCTAAGATACCAACTGTAGAACCAGGTTCAATATGTAAGTTAATGTTACTTAAAACATTTTCTTGGGCAGTTTCTTTATATTTAAATGAAACATTTTTAAATTCGATTTCACCTTGATTCATTTCCATTATTGGATCAACTGGATCATGTAAATTATTCACTTCATCTAAAACATCTACAATACGTTTACAACTGGCAAGTGAACGCGTCAACATTAAGAAAACATTTGAAATCATCATTAAAGCATTTAAGATTTGTAAGACATAACTTAAAAATCCAGTAAGTTGTCCAACTTTCATTTCACCAGCAAAGATCATTTGACTTCCAAAGAAAAGAATACAAACGATTGTGGTATACATCATATATTGAAATAATGGCATATTACATACAGAGTAACGAAAAGCTTTTTCACTATGATTTCTAAGTTCTTGATTGATTTTTTCAAACTTTTCGTTTTCATAATCACCTTTGACATAAGCTTTTACTGTACGAATCGCAATTAAGTTTTCTTGAACGACCGTATTGACTTCATCCACATTACTTTGCATAAAGCGAAATAATGGCCCTACTGTTTTTACAATTAAAAATAAACCAATTCCTAAAACAGGTGCAACGACAATAAAAATCAAAGCAAGTTTAGCATTCATCTTAATTGATAAAAATAAAGCCATTGAAAACATAAATGGTGCTCTTACAAGTGGTCTAAAACCATTACAAATAGCATTTTGAATAATCGTTACATCGCTTGTAAGTCGTGTAATTAAAGATGATGTTGAAAAATGATCTGTATTTGAAAAAGAAAAGTTTTGTACTTTTTCAAATTCAGTTTTTCTTATTTCAAAACCAACCCCTTGACCAGCAACAGCCGCATAACGTGAATAAAGGATTCCTAGCACTAAAGCAATTAAAGCACAAACTGCCATTAAAACACCTTGCATAATAATATAATGCTGATCTTTTTGAGCTACCCCAATATCAATAATATTAGCCATTAATACTGGTATCACTAATTCAAAGACTGTTTCTCCTACTACACATAAAAACGCTAGAATAAACGCTTTTTTATATTTTTTCGCAAATGGTATTAAACGTCTAATCATAAAACAACTCCCCCTATAATTCTTTATTTGTCAGATTTTTATACATACGATTTAAAAAATCTTCAAATTGTTTCTTTTCTTCCTCACTAAAATCTTTCAAAGAAATATTTTCAATTTCAAGACAGTGAGCATTCCATTTCTTTAAAGACTCTTTTCCATATTCTGTAATATTTAATTGATAAGCTCTTTTATTTTTAGGATTGATCTTTCTTGTCAACATTTCCTTTTTCTCTAAATTATCAATCATCTTACTAACAGTAGCACTTTCAATATCACATTCATCCGCAATATCCCTTAATTTACAATCTTGATGAGCATTTAAATACCTCAAGACTTTTGGTTGTCCTGGGGATAAATGATACTCATCCATCGTTTCTCGATTCTTTTTTGTTTGAGCATGTTGTGTTTTAAACAACATCAAATAAAATGGTGTCTTCATAATACCTCCTATGTTAGTACCCTAACTATTAGCATACTAACAATATTCCTATAAAGAAAAAAAGTCAAGAAAAAAGCTTTGGAAAATTCCAAAGCTCATAGCTACGCTTTTACTATATAACAATATTTCTTATAAAAAGATATCCCATATCCTTTTACATGTAAATAACCATCATTGATAATTTCATCCTTATATCGATTATCGATTATTTGCTTGGCTCCTTCTTTTGCGTCACTTACAAGTTCTTTAACGCTCTTAGAATGTTTACATTCTAAGATAAGTGCTGTTTGAAAGATCTGTTTAGGTAGAATGCATAGATCAAATCTTCCGTTACCTGATTCTCTATTTGATTTGATATTCTTACCACTGAATAATCCTACTAGAAATCCATGATAGAAAGATTCTTCATTATCAAAGTAACTGATACTTCTTGATAAGATATCTCCTAGTATTTCATTAGCTTGATCAACATCTTCTTTAACAAGACATTGATAAAGATCTTCTTTTCTTACAAAAGTATAATCTTCAAAATAACTCATAAAAGATTGCTTATAGATTTCATACACTTCTCTATTTGGAATAACTAGTCTATATTTGTTTTCTCCTAAATTTTCAATAACTCTTAAATAACCTGTAAGAAGGAGAAAACTATAGATATTATTGATATTATCCATTTCTCGATAAGTAAGTTCTGGTTTGATGTATTTTTCTAAAGATTTGCCTTGAATCAGTTGTTCAAATTCTTCATGAAGTTCATCACTACTATTTTGGATATAATTGACGACAAGATCATTACCACTGGTATTTGCCCAAAAGGAAACAGGTTTAAAAGATTGATCCTGTATTTTATTTTTGACATACATCAATGTACTCCAAGGATTATAGATTTCTGTATTTCCAAATAAATAACCATCATACCATTCTTTGACTTCATCTATATAAGATGATAATTGATAATCTTCTAATAACTGTTTAACTTCATTTTCATTAAAACCAAAATATTCATTACCTATATTATTTAAAATAGAATAAGAAGTAAAATTATTTAAACCAGTGAAGATGCTTTCTTTAGAAATACGAAGACATCCTGTCATGATTCCTTTTTCTAAAGCATCATTTGTTTTAAGTGATGAAGAGAAAACACTTCTTAGAAAATCGACCATTTCGTCATAATAATTATTTTGATAGGCTGATTGTAAAGGAACATCATATTCATCAATAAGAATAATCACTTTTTGATGATAGTGTTTATATAAACATCTTGAAATTGTTTTTAAAGCATATTTAAGTTGATTTAAAGAAGCTCTTAAAAATCTAAAGTCCTGTAAAATTAATTGATCAGATTCATCAACATATACACTTTCAAGAAGCTCTTTATTTTGTAATATAACATTTTTAATGACATCTCCAAAAGAAGAAATTTGATCATCAAAAGTTAAATTCTTCATTTCTTTTAAAGAAATGAATATTGTTGGATATTGATTTTGATGTTTTAAAGCATCTTTGCTTTTTGAAATATTTAAATCATTGAATAAATAAGAATTTTCTTTTTCTTTAATAGAAAAGAAATAATAAAGCATCGACATATTAAGTGTCTTACCAAATCTTCGAGGTCTTGTATATAAAACAACTTGTTCATTTAAGATATCTGCAATTAAATTAGTTTTATCTACATAATATGCCTTCTTATCAATCATTGTTTTAAAATTTTCAATTCCTGTAGGTATCAGCTTCATATAATCAACTCACTTTCTTATAAGTATTATACAAGATATATCTTTATATTTCTATTGGATTATTTGTCACATAAAAAGCTTTGGACAATATCC
>UQVG01000159.1 GCA_900544435.1 uncultured Erysipelotrichaceae bacterium
GCATATTCGCTTAATTCGAAACATCAAATAGAATTACAATTTAATCAACATACAAAAAATATTTATTTAGTAAATGCTACATCGTTTTATGAAGAATTAGATAAAAAATTTAATCAATATAAAAATGGACAAGAGATTTAATCTCCTGTCCATTCTTTTTATTTATTAATAGATTCCTTGAGAAATCATTGCTTCTACTACTTTTTCAAAACCAGCAATATTAGCACCTTTGATTAAGTCAAATCCTAATCCATATTTTTCAGCAGCAGCAACTGAGTTATTGAAGATTGATTTCATAATATTATGCAATTTTTCATCAACTTCTTCACTTGTCCAGTTATATCTCATAGAGTTTTGAGACATTTCTAATGCTGAAACAGCAACCCCACCAGCGTTTGCAGCTTTTGCAGGTCCTAAAGTACCACCATTTGCTGTAAAGTAAGCAATTGCTTCAGGTGTACTTGGCATGTTAGCACCTTCGATGATGTATTTACATCCATTAGCAATCAATTGTTTAGCTTCTTCTTCACCAATTTCATTTTGAGTAGCACAAGGGAAAGCCATATCTACTTTTAATCCCCATGGTTTTTCACCAGGATGGAATTCACATCCAAATTTTTCAGCATAGTCTTTTAATTTAACATCATTTGATGAACGAATTTTTAATAAGAAATCAATTTTTTCATCAGTATTGATTCCATCAGGATCGTAAACGTATCCATCTCTACCAGAAATTGAAACAACTTTTGCTCCATATTCTTTAGCTTTGATACATACACCCCAAGCAACGTTACCATATCCAGAAACAGCAATTGTTTTTCCTTCATAAGTATCGTTGAAATGAGCTAATACTTCTTTACCATAGTATACAGCACCAAATCCAGTAGCTTCTGGTCTAATTAAAGAACCACCATAAGTCATTCCTTTACCAGTTAAAACACCATTTTCATAAGCATCTTTAATACGTTTGTATTGTCCAAATAAATATCCGATTTCTCTACCACCAACACCGATATCTCCAGCAGGTACGTCAACGCTAGGACCGATGTGACGATATAATTCAGTCATGAATGATTGACAGAATCTCATAACTTCAGCATCTGATTTTCCTTGTGGGTCGAAATCAGAACCACCTTTACCACCACCGATAGGAAGTGTTGTTAATGAGTTTTTGAAAATTTGTTCGAATCCTAAGAATTTAATAATTCCAAGGTTAACAGAAGGGTGGAATCTTAAACCACCTTTATAAGGTCCAATAGCACTAGAGAATTGAATACGATATCCTCTGTTTACTTGAACTTTACCTTGATCATCCATCCAAGGTACTTTAAACATTAAAGTTCTTTCTGGTTCAGTTAATCTTTCTAAAATAGCCATATCTTCATACTCAGGATGAGCTTTGATAACTGGTTCTAAGCTTTCTAATACTTCTTCAACAGCTTGGATAAATTCTGGTTGATCAGTATTTTTAGCTTTTAAGTTTGTTAATACTCTTTCAATATATTCCATTGTTATATCCTCCTAGGGCTATCATACATCTTTAATAATAATAAATGAATAAATTAAGAAAAAGTTATCATATAAATAAGTTATCATGATAATAAAAATACTACACGATGTGTTTTATCACGATAAAAATTGTATACAATCAATTATCAAAAAATTAAAAATTACAACTTATGATTTGCATACAATAAAGTATTTAAAGTATAAAATATTTCGTAAAAATACATAATTATCTTTTCTTTGTATACAATCTATGCTAGAATAAAGCACAACAAGAGGTGATTACTATGAAAATACTAAATAACACACAATTACATCACCATCATTGGAAAAAGTAGGGTTATATCATTTATGATACAGCCCATTTTGTCTATCACAATTAAGCTGTATCTAATGATGTTGAAACGAGTCATTAGATGACTCGTTTTTTTAATAAAGGGGGATTTTTATGGAAGAGTTTAAATATTTAATACCTGAAGAGAGTATAGATGCAATTATTACCAACGTTGAAAAATTAAGGGAAATTGAAAATCATTTACGACATGTTTTTTCAAATCATGGATACAATGAAGTATTAATGCCATCATTTGAATATGTTGATTTATATACAAAACTAGATTGTGGTTTTACTGTTGATAAGATGTTTCAATATATCAATCACGAAGGTAAAAACGTTGCCATGCGTTTAGATTTTACAATACCACTAGCTAGATTATATGCCAATAGTGCCAATACAGGTGAAGCACGCTATAGTTATTTTGGAAAAGTTTATCGTAAAGAAACAATGCATAAAGGAAGAAGTAGTGAGTTTTTCCAAGGTGGTGTAGAGTTAATGAATAAACCTGGGCTTCAAGGAGATAAGGAAGTCATGACAATGATTCAAGAATCATTACCAGGAATTTCTTTAAAAAATATTCTTTTGGAATTAGGTTCTGCTAAATTCTATAATCGTTTATTAGAATTAGTTGGAAACCAAAGAAATGAACTTGAAGATATTTTAAGATTAAGAGATATTAGTGAAATGAAACGTTTTGTTTCTAAAAATGATTTTGAAGAAAGCTTGAATCAATTGCTATTATCTTTACCAACATGTTTTGGAAATATTGATTTACTTCATCAAATGATGGATAAATGTCAAGATTCTGTTTTGTTAGGGGCATTACAAGAATTAAAAGATCTTTATGAATCATTAGATAGTAAAGAAGGAATTATTTTTGACTTAGGAATGGTTCCAACCATGAAATATTATACAGGCTTTATGATTAAAGGATATAGTGATCAAAGTGCAAATCCAATTTTATCAGGAGGACGTTATGATGATTTGCTTCCTAGATTTAATGTTGATAAAACAGCTGTTGGGTTCTGCTTTCATATGAATCATATTTTAAAAGCCATTGAAAAAGAGGGAGAGTAACATGATTAAAATAGCTATTACTAAAGGAAGAATCGAAAAACAAGTATGTAAACTGCTTGCAGAAGCAGGTTTTGATATGGATCCTATTTTTAATAAAGATCGAGAATTATTAATTGAAACAAAAGATGGAATTTCAATGATTTTTGGTAAACCCAATGATGTTGTTACTTTTTTGGAACATGGGATTGTTGATATTGGTTTTGTAGGAAAGGATACGTTGGATGATGTAGATTTTGAAGATTACTATGAACTTCTTGATCTAGAAATAGGAAAATGTTATTTCGCAGTAGCTGCTTATCCAGAATATCGAAAGAAAGTATTTAATCGTCGTAAAAAGATTGCCAGCAAATATACAAATGTTGCTAAAAAATATTTTGCTTCTAAACAAGAAGATGTGGAGATTATTAAATTAGAAGGTTCTGTTGAACTAGGACCAGTGACAGGGATTTCTGATGCAATCGTTGATATTGTTGAAACAGGTTCAACTCTTAAAGCAAATGGTTTAGAAGTAATTGAAAAAGTAAGTGATATTTCAACAAGAATGATTGTTAATAAGGTAGCTTTTAAATTTAAGAAGGATGAAATTATGAATATTGTAAATCAATTAGAAAAAGTAATAGGGGGAAATTAAGATGCTTAAAGTAATTGAATATGATGGGAATTTAAAAGAAATTGCACAAAAATTAAATAATCGAAAAGAAGAAATTTCAATTGAAGTTAATAATGCTGTAAATGAGATTATTAATGATATTAGAAAAAATGGAAATCAGGCATTAATTAATTATTGTCAAAAATTTGATGGCTATCAAATAAAAGATGAAAGTGATTTTGTGGTATCAGATCAAGAAAAAGAAGAAGCTTTAAAACAAGTGGATCAAGATTACATAAGAATCCTTGAAAGAACAAAACAACAAATTACAGAATTCCATAAAAATCAAATTGATAAATCATGGTCATTATATAAAGATAACGGAGTGATCATGGGACAAATGGTAAGACCAATTGAAAGAGTTGCTTTATACGTTCCAGGTGGAACAGCGGCTTATCCTTCAACTGTTTTAATGAATGCCATTCCTGCAAAACTTGCTGGAGTTAAAGATTTAGTCATTATTACACCTGTTAAAGCAGATGGAAAAGTCAATCCAGTAATTGTCGCTGCTGCAAAAGTTTCAGGAGTGGATACCATTTATAAATTTGGTGGCGCACAAGGAGTTGCTGCTATCGCTAATGGAACAGAAACAATTGAAAAAGTAGATAAAATCGTAGGACCAGGAAATATCTTTGTTGCGACAGCTAAAAAATTAAGCTATGGGGTTGTCGATATTGATATGGTGGCAGGTCCAAGCGAAGTTTTAGTTATTGCTGATGAAAAAGCAAATCCTAAATATATTGCTGCTGATTTAATGTCACAAGCTGAACATGATAAACTTGCCAGTGCCATGCTTGTTACAACAAGTAAAGAACTTGTTGTAAAAGTCAATGTTGAACTCAAAAGACAAATGGCTTATTTATCACGTAAAGAAATTATTGAAGAATCTCTTAAAAATTATGGAGGAGCAATCCTTGTTAAAGATTTAAAAGAAGCCTTTGATGTATCTAATTATCTAGCACCAGAACATTTAGAAGTTTTAGTAGAAAATCCAGTTAATACACTTCCTTCTATTAAAAATGCAGGTTCTATTTTCCTTGGTGAATATTCTCCAGAACCTCTAGGTGATTATATGTCAGGAACAAACCATGTTTTACCAACAGGAGGAACAGCTAAATTCTATTCAGCTTTAGGTGTTTATGATTTTGTTAAATATTCATCATATAGTTATTATCCAAGAGAAGTATTAGAAACATTTAAGGATGATGTCCAAACTTTCGCAAAAAGTGAAGGTTTAGATGCGCATGCAAATAGTATTGCTGTACGTTTTGAGGAGGAATAATCATGAGAGAAGCTAAACTAGAAAGAAATACAAATGAAACACAAATTAGTTTAGAAATTAATTTAGATGGTACAGGGAAAGCAGAGATTCAAACAGGGATTGGTTTTTTTGATCATATGTTGACTTTGCTTGCTTTCCATAGTGAAATGGATATCAAAATGATTTGTCATGGTGATTTAGAAGTAGATAGTCATCATAGCGTTGAAGATATGGGAATTGCTTTAGGTAAAACTATTTTAGAAGCTTTAGGTGATAAAAAGGGTATTACACGTTATGGACATTTTACAATTCCTATGGATGAAGCATTAGTAACATGCAATTTAGATATTTCAGGAAGAAGTTTCCTTGTTTTTAATGTAGATATTCCTAAAGTTAATTTAGGAAATTATGAAAGTGAAATGACAGAAGAATTTTTTAGAGCGGTTGCTTATAATATGAATGCAACATTGCATTTAAATGAGGCTTATGGAAATAATGTTCATCATGTAATCGAAGCATGTTTTAAAGCT
>UQVG01000160.1 GCA_900544435.1 uncultured Erysipelotrichaceae bacterium
CTTGAACAAATGAGGACAATTGATAAATCACGTTTGATTAGAAAAATAGGAGAACTTACGCCATTAGAAATGGAACGTATTAATAAATGTATTCGTATTAGTTTAGGAGTTTAATCTTACATAGAATGTTTTTAAACGAGCAAAGCTCGTTTTTTTTAAAAAAAATACTCTTAACAAAGAAAAAGAAATAAAATTGTGATAGAATAAGAACCGAGGTGACAATTATGTATTATTTTATAGGAATTAAAGGGTCAGGAATGGCTCCATTAGCAACAATTTTATATGAATTAGGGAACGAAGTTGCTGGAAGTGATATTGACAAATATATATTTATTGAAGATGAATTGAGAAAGAGAAATATTCCAATTTATTCATTTAATAAAGATAATATAAAGGACGGTTATCATGTAATCATTGGTAATGCTTTTGATGAATCAAATGAAGAAGTTAAAGCAGCATTAGAAAATCCAAATGTTAAATGTACAAGATATTATGATTTCTTAGCTGATTTTATGGAACATTATGTTTCAATTGCTGTTGCAGGAACACATGGAAAAACAACAACAACAGGAATGGCTTATCATTTATTTGAAGACTTTGATAAGACATCTGTTTTAATTGGAGATGGAACTGGACATGGACAAGTTGGAAGTAAATATTTTATTTCAGAAACTTGCGAATTCCAAGATCATTTCTTACATTATCATCCAGATTATGCCATTATTAACAATATTGAATTAGACCATGTTGATTATTTTGGTAATCTAGAAAGATATATTCAATCATTTGAACAATTTGCTAAACAAGTAAAGAAAACAGTTATTGTATGGGGTGATGATCCAAATATCAAAAAAATTCATTTTGAAAAACATGTTTTAAGATTTGGTTTAGGTGAAAACAATGATGTTCGAGCAGTAAATGTTTTAGAAACACCACAAGGTTTATCTTTTGATGTTTATATTCATCAAGAATTATTTGGACATTTTAACATACCATTATTTGGAATGCATATGTTATATAATTCATTAGCAATCATTACACTTGGTTATCTAGAAGATATGTCTTATGATTATATTTTAAATAAATTACAAACTTTTAAAGGAACAAAACGTCGTTATACAGTAAAAACAGAAGGAAATAATGTTTTTGTAGATGATTATGCACATCATCCAACTGCAATTAGATATGTAATCGAAGCAACAAGAGTAAGATATCCTGGTAAGAAAATCGTTGCTATTTTCCAACCGGATCGTTTTTCAAGAGGTGCACGTTTTGCTAAAGAATTCGCACAAGAAATGGACAAAGCAGATTATCCATATTTCTGCCCATTCCCAGAAAATGCTAAACATGAAGACGGAATAGACATTGATATTTACGATATTTCTAAAAATAGTGCACGTGCTAAAGTCATTACTGAAGATGAAGCAGGTGTAAAGGAATTAATGCAATATGATAATTGTGTGTTCTTATTTATGAGTAGTAAAGATATTTATAAATTTGAAGAAATGTTGATAGAAGCTAAAAAATCTATATAAAAAGAGTAAATTATGGTACAATTATTAAAGAAAGTAGAGGGATGTTTATGACGACAATGGACATTTGTTACTGTGTTTTAATTTTAGCAGGTGCATTTTGTTTAGTTGCTTTAGGTGTTTTGTTTATTCGTACATCAACAGCAATCAAACAAACAGGGGATACTGTTGAAATGGCACAAGATACATTAAAAAGAGTTGATAAAGTCTTAGATGATGTCAATTATAAATTGGATTTATTAAATGCGCCTGTAGAAACAGTTGCAAAGTTCTTTGATCCTCAAAGACCAAAGTTTAATCCATTGAAAATAATGATGAGCTTTTTAAAGAAAAAATAGAAAGGTGAGATAGTATGAAATTAGGAAGATTTTTAACAACTTTAGGAATTGGTGCTATTGCAGGAATGTTACTTGCACCAAAAAAAGGAAGTGAGTTAAGAGAAGAATTAAAAGGTAAAGGTAAAGAAACTCTTGACACTGCTAAAGAAATGACTGTAGAAGATTATCAAAAGTTAATTAGTGAAACAATTGATGGTCTTAAAAAGACAGTAGATGAATTTGATGTGGATGAATTCAAAGAAAATTCTTTAACAAAATTAAATGAGTTAAAAGATAAATTTGATGAGGTTGTTACTAAATTACAAGACAGTGATCAATATTCTAAATTAAAAGACCAAGTTGATAAAATTATTGTAGATGTAAATGATAAAGTAAATGATATAAAAGAAAAAGTGAGCGAACAAGAATTTGATGATTTTTCTGATTTAGAAGACGAAATTAATGACATTGAAGATGACCTAAATGTCATTATCGATGATTTAAAAGATTAATGAAAAAAGCTACGATTTATGATGTTGCAAGAGAAGCTGGAGTTTCTCTTGCAACAGTATCTCGTGTTATTAATGGATCATCAGTTGTTCGTGAAAAAACTAAAGAAAAGGTTATGAAGGTTATTGATGAACTGAACTTTAAACCTAATCAAATTGCTCGAGGTCTTGCAACTAATAAAACAACAACCATTGCAATAATCTTTCCACAATCACTTTTTGCACATGTTAAAGATATGATTGGTGGAATTGGTGATGCTGGTAGAACATTAGACTATAATATTACTATTTATACAACAGATGATATTGGAAATGGTCCAATGGATGATGTTATGGAAAAAGTGATTCGTACAAGAGCTGACGGTGTCATATTATTTAATAATGATAACATTGATCAACAAATTGAATTGGTTAAAAAACATAGTATTCCAGCAGTTGTTATTGGTATGAAAGTCAGCGATGAATCAATTGGTTCTGTTTTTGTTGATGCACAAAAAATTACATATGATATTATCAATAATTATTTAGATAAAGGTAAGAAAGATATTGTTTTTGTAAGTCCTCAACAAAATCTTATTAGAACAGTAGATTTAATTGAAGGAATGAAAAAAGCATATCAAGATCATCAATTAGATTTTGATGAAAAAACACAAGTTATTAATACTTCTACTCACTATGAAGAAAGCTATACACAATTTGTGGAACATTTTAGAAATCATAAACATGATTTAGTTTTTGCAAGTTACGATAAAGAAGGTGTAGCTGTTGTAAATGCTGCTATTGATAATAAGATAGATATACCAAATGATATGGAAGTCATGGCAATGATGGATACAAGTTATTCGCTTATATGTAGACCATCTTTATCTACAATCCATCTACCAATTTATGATATGGGTGCTTTAGCTGTACGTTTACTTACTAAAATTTTAAATCAAGAAGAACTAGAAACAAAAGAAGTATGCGTAGGATATACAAATATTTATCGAAAATCAACAATCCAATAAACCACGAAAGTGGTTTATTTTTATAATTGCTTGACTTTAAATATGAATTCTAATATTATATACTTACAGCAATGAAAGAGACAAGTAGTATTATTGGATTGTCATAGAGAGCTTGTGGGTGGTGGAAACAAGCCAAGAGATAATATGAATACACTCTGGAGCTTCTAAGTGCAAAGCTTAGACGGTGCAAGCCGTTATCTATTTGAGTGTATGTCTTTGACATGAATTTAGGATGGTACCGCGATCAACTCGTTCCTATGGGAATGAGTTTTTTATTTTAAGGAGGAAATTATGAAAATTTATGATGAATTAGTTTGGAGAGGATTAATTAAAGATGTAAGTTCTCCAGAAATTGAAGAAAAATTAAATAATGGAGGACTAACTTTCTATATTGGAACTGATCCAACTGGAGATAGTTTACACATAGGGCATTTCTCTTCATTTTTAATTAGTAAGCGATTAAAAGATGCAGGGCATAATCCAATTTTATTAGTTGGAGGTGCTACAGGATTAATTGGTGATCCTAAACCTGATACAGAAAGACCAATGATTACTAAAGAACAAGTTCAACATAATTTTGATTGTTTAAAAGCGCAAGCACAAAAGATTTTTGGTTTTGAAGTTGTTAATAATTATGATTGGTCAAAAGATTTAAATTTTATTGATTTTTTAAGAGATTATGGTAAATATTTTAATGTTAACTATATGTTGAATAAAGATATTGTTAAAAGAAGATTAGATTTAGGAATTACTTATACTGAATTCTCTTATATGATTATGCAAGCAATGGATTTCTATTGGTTACATGAAAATAAAAACTGTCAATTACAAGTTGCTGGACAAGATCAATGGGGAAATATTACAGCAGGTATTGAATTAATTAGAAAGAAAACGGGAAAAGAAGCATATGGTTTTACAATGCCACTTCTAACAAAAAGCGATGGTACAAAATTTGGTAAAACAAATGGTAAAGCTATTTGGTTAGATAGAGAAAAAACTTCTCCTTATGAAATGTATCAATTCTTTATTAATTCAGAAGATGATAAAGTTATTGATTATTTGAAATTCTTAACTTTCTTAACTCCAGAAGAAATTATGGAATTAGAAGAAAAAAATAAAACACAACCTCATTTAAGAGAAGCACATAAAGCATTAGCTAAAGAAGTTATTACTTTCTTACATGGTGAAGAAGCTTATGAAGAAGCAGTTCAAGTTTCACAAACACTATTCTCAGGAAAAATTCAAAATTTAACTTTAGAACAAGTAGATGTTGCTTTTGAAGGTGTTCCAACAGTTGAAACAGAAGAAAATGAAATGAATATTTTAGATGCTTTGATTTTAGTAGGTGCTGCTAAAAGTAAAAGAGAAGCTAGAGAATTTGTAAATGGTGGATCTGTTTTAATCAATGGTGAACGTATTAAAGATTTAGAATTTACTGTTAAAAAAGAAGATGCTTTTGGGCAAAGCAAAACAGTTATTCGTCGAGGAAAGAAAAATTATTTTGTATTAAAATATAATGGATAAAAGCTCTTAGGAGCTTTTTTCATTTAGAATGTGGTATACTATCAACAGGAGGGATGATTATGAAAAAAATGAAAAGAATTTTTAATTTTGTTTACGGACATTATCTTGATTACCGTTATAAAGTGCCACCAGCATCAGCACTTTCGTTTGCGTATTATATGATTCTTTCTATTATCCCAATATGTACATTATTAGCTTTTTTTACACCTTTTTTTCCATTAGATATAAAAACAGCACAAGAAATTTTATCATATTATTTAAGACCAGATGTAACACAAATGGTGATTCAATTAATAGAACCACGTTCTTTGTCAATAACAACTATGACAACCTTAATAGCATCTGTATTTGTTGTAAGTAGAGGTTTTTATCAATTACATCGAATTTCTAAAAATATGTTTCCTAATGATAAAGAATATCCTTTTTTTATTGATCAA
>UQVG01000161.1 GCA_900544435.1 uncultured Erysipelotrichaceae bacterium
ATTTTATAAAATATAGAAATTCTCTTAAAAAAGTCTTAACTTAATGACATTGACTTATAACGTTGACTTTATTTATTTTGATCTTTTCTTCTTAATAATTCATTTCGATAAACAACGAGATCTTTATAAATATCACTTAATGTTGAAAAAACCCATTCTACTCTTTCATCAGGAATACGATTTCTATAAATAGAATCTAATTCATGATGAAATTGTTCATGAACTTTTAAAGCTTCTCTTCCTTGATCAGTCAGTCTTAAATAATAAATACGTTGATCTTGAGTAGATTTTTCTTTAATAAGAAAACCTTTTTCTACAATTTTTTTAACAGCTGTAGTTAATGTCCCAAGTGTTACATTTAAATGATTTGCTACTGCTGACATCGAAGGACTTGATTCTTTATCAACAGCTTCTAATACATGCATTTCAGACATTGAAAGCTGTTTAAAAGGTCCTTGTTTTAAATACAATTCTTGTATATCCATTGCAATATTAAAAACATCAACAACTGTTTCTATCGTATCTACTCTTTGTGTCATCTTTTTCTCCTTATTACCCTTCGTATTTTCTAATGTATTGATATCCAATTCCACCAATACCCATATGAGCTCCTACAACAGCTGGTAATTCTCTTACAAGTATTTCACATTCTCCAATTTGTTCAATCAATTTTTGTTTCATTTCTAAAGCTAAACCTTCGCTTAAAACATGTTCAATTGCAAAAACATAGTCCTTATTATTAACCTTACAATCATTGACCATATGTTCAATAATTTTTAAATTTGCTTTCTTAACTGTTCTTACTTTCGCAAAACTATCAATTTTTCCACCTAAATCATAATTTAATTTCATAACAGGTACAATTTTTAAAAGTCCAGCAAGAGTAGCAACAGCTGGTGTAATACGACCACCTTTTTTTAGATGATCTAAATTAGGTACCATAATAATAGTTGCTGAATCTTCAACAAGTTTTTCTAAAATATCTTTAATTTCTGCTGGTGATTTTCCTTCACTTGCAAGTTTTGCTGCAACTTCAATTAGATACTTATGATTACTTGCTGTTCCTTTTGTATCCACTAATGTTACTGGCATATCTAACATATCACAAGCTAACTTCATTCCATTCATTGTAGAAGAAAGTCCTGTTGCTATTGGTAGACCAATAACATGACTATATCCTTGATCTTTAATTTTTTGAACTGCTTCTTGTAATGAACCAGTTGATGGTTGAGAAGTCATCACCATAATATCGTCTTTTTCCATACGTTTAAAAACATCTATACTATGAATTTCAAGATCATCTAAATAACTTTTACCTTCCATAGTAATTGTAAGTGGTGCAATAAATATTCCTTCATCTTCTCTTGAACCTACAGGAATTTGACACCCACTATCCGCTAATATAGCAATTTTTTCCATACTCTCCACCTCTTCCTCATATAATATAACAAATTATAGATTATTTTTAAAGTTTTATGTTATGATAAAAATCGGAAGGTGAAAAAATGAAATCTATTGAAGAAACAATTCAACACACATTAATCATAAAAAAATCAGAATTTCTTTAAATGATGAAGAAAAAATCAATGAAACTATTGATTACTATAAAGAAAAATATAAAGATGCAACTCATAACTGTGTTGCCTATCTTGTAGGTACAAAAGAAAGAGCCAATGATGATGGAGAACCATCAGGTACTGCGGGGCTTCCTATGTTAAATGTTTTAAAAAAACAAGAATTAAGCAATATTATTGCTATTGTTACAAGATATTTTGGAGGCATTAAATTAGGAGCTGGTGGACTTACGAGAGCTTACACTCAAGCAGTGGCTGAAGCATTAAAAGAGGCAAACATTGTTGAAAAACACTTAATTGATGTTTATGATGTTTCCATTGATTATAGTTTTACCAAAAAATTTGAACATTTACTTAAAGTTAATGATATTGATTGTCTTAATAAAGAATATAATGAACAAGTTACTTATCGTTTATATATAGATGACTTATCTTTCTTCGATACAATCCAAGATTTAACAAGCAATCGTTATAGTAAAGAATTTATAAAAAAAGAATATGTTCCTGTAAAATAGTTTTAGAAAAGCAAAAAACTCTTCAAATCGAAGAGTTTTTTAATTCAACAAATTATTTTGTAATTTTAAATCCACGAGTAATTGGAGCTGCTTGATAGTTTCCACCAAGTGTTACAACTGTCATTACATAACTTCCTGGTTCTGTAGGAGGAGTTGTTGTACTTGAGTATAATTTCCATTTACTTGTAAATCCTGAATATAAGTAATGAATATTGTCTTGAGCAACAGTTACATCACCATTTACAGAAATTGTTGCTTTAAAGTCAAAGCTTTTAGCTTCTTCTGCAGTGATTTTTCCATCTACAAATCTTTGGTTCCAGTTAAGTTTTACACCTTTTGAACGCATCTTAACAAGAAGTGCACCTACACCTACACCAGTTTCATAGTTTTTATTATCAGTTACTGCTGTTACTGAATAAAGACCAGCTCTATTTGGTGTACCAAAAGAAATTCTAACTGAATCTGCAACAGATGGTAATTTATTGATAACTGTTAAAATTTGTCCAAATGTTCCAGTATCAATATGAAGTTTTTCAAGAAGATCTAATAATTCTTGAGTGCTAAATAATTCTCTTAATTCTCCAACTGTTACACCATCATTGATCATTTGAGTGAATGTTTTACCATAAAGTTTTTCAACAATTGGATCTAATAATTTTAATACTGCACTATTTGTATATTTTTCAGGAAGATTCATGTAAATTGATAAATTTGCATTACTTGTTAATCCACCATAAATTGTATAAACATCAAATTTGTCAGCAGGATCCATTGTAATAAAGTCTTCTGGTAATGTTTCATCTGCATAAATATTTGTAGATTTAACTTTTACACTAACTTTTGCTTTATTAACAGTTACTGTACTTTCAGTTGTAGCTGATGGACGATATCCTGCATTTCCTTTATAAGTTACACGGATTTTTTGTTCTCCAGCACCCATTTGTGTATATGTTAAAAGAGTTACTGTACCACCTTCAATTGGAGCCCATTGTTTTACGCCACCATCAATATCACCAGCAAGAGTATTACTTCCATAATATTCGAAAGTAAAATCATCAACTGTTAAAGTATCTTTAGCAGGAAGGGTACTATTTTCCCAATCAATCACATTATCAAAGATTGCTTGTTTCATTACATTTGCATCCACATTATATGTAAAAGAAGCTCCTTCTTTACATACAACATTACTTGCAATACGATTATCTGTTGTTTTTACTTTTACTTCTTGAGTTGTACCTTTATATTCTTTATTACCACCCCAAGAAAATCTAATTGTCCATTCACCTGGACCAAATTTAGTAAATGTAGTTGTCCAATTTGATGAGTCAAGAGGTTGCCAATTTTTAATTACATCAGTTCCTGCATTATATTCAACTGTAACATCATCATATGTTAAAGTTTCTGGATCAGTAGAAGCAATAACAGCTTGATAAATTGCTTTTGCAGTTGCATCATAATCATATGTTTGATCATCATTAAATGCCATTGGAACTTCATAAGAAGTAGCTCCTTCAGCAAGATCTTTTACATTAAATTGAGATTGTTTACGTCCAACTACTGTAATAGTAGTACTAGCTTGTACAGAAGTATTTTCTTTGTTACCTGCATAAGTAACACGAATTTCTTGTTCACCTTCTGGAAGACCTGGATAAGTTAATCCATTAATTTTAGCACCTTCAATTGGTGACCATGCATGACCTAGCTCACCAAGCGAACCTGTTGTTGCTGTTGCATAGTATTCAATTGTTACATCATCTAATGTAAGTCCTTTAGGAGAACTATTTTCAGTATCTACTACTTGTTTCATGATAGCTTTTTCTACAGCTGCATAATCAACTGTTAAATCATCATTATAAACCAATGATACTGATGGATTTTCTTTAAAGATAATTTTTGATTCTTCTTTACCAATTGTAAAATTAACTGTTGTTTCTACACTTGTTGGTAAAGTTGCATTTGTTCCTGCATAAGAAATTTTAATTTTTTGAGAACCAACACCCATTGCTGGATAAGTTAATGCATTAATTTTTGCACCTTCAATTGGTGACCATGCATGACCAAATTCACCAAGTGAACCTGTTGTTGCTGTTGCATAATATTCGATTGTAACATCATTTACTGTTAAATCTGGTGTTGTAGATTTAACAACTGTATTAAAGATATTTTGACGTAATGCATCATAATCAACATTATTGTCATCATTATAAACTAATGGTAAAGTAACATCTTCATTGACTTCAATTGTTGATTCTTCTTTACCGATACCAATATTAACAGTTGCTTCTGCGCTTGTTGAATAATATGTATCACTTCCAGCATAAGAAACTCTAATTTTTTGTTCACCTACTGGAATACCTGGATAAGTTAATCCACTAATTTTACCACCATTAACTGGTGCCCACGCTTTTCCAAGAGATCCAACAGCTCCTGATGTTGCTGTTGCATAGTATTCGATTGTTACATCATCTAATGTTAAATCTGGTGTTGTAGAATCTACAACGGCATCAAAAATATTTTAACGTACTGCATCATAATTAACACTTCCATCATCATTGTAAACAAGATTAGCTGTTGCATCATCTTTTAAAGTAATAGCTGAAGTTAATTTTTTAGCTTTAGTAAGTGTAACTTCTTCTGTTGATCCTTTTAAACGAATTTTGTAGCTACCATCACTGTTTTTGGCTAGAGATGGATGAGTATAATCAGTTTTTACCCAATTTCCTGTTTGACTTGTAAATCCTTCAATACTTCCCCATGCGGTATTTTTTAACACACCTGTACTACTTTTACCTTCACATTCATACTCCCATTCTAGACTTTGTAAATTTTGTTGATCTGGGTTTGTAAGTAATGCTTTACCTAGAATTTCTCTTACTTGGTCTAGTGATGCATCCGATGGAATAATTGCTGTTCCATCATGTAGCATTGTTGTTGATTGGCTTACAACTTGTTGTGCAGAAATAGCATTTTCATACGCAAATATACTCTGTGCACCTAACGGCTGTGCCACCATTGTTGCTGTCAATGCGATTGCTAGCAACTTTTTGCTTTTCATTTTTTTCATATTTCTTCCCTTTCTGCTTACGTGGTAGTGTCAAAAATCTATATTAAATAGCGTAAATACACTACCCTCAATTTATCT
>UQVG01000162.1 GCA_900544435.1 uncultured Erysipelotrichaceae bacterium
TAAGTATGGGATTATGTAGTCTCACAAATGAAATTATGTTATAATAGGTTGGGTGATGTTTTTATGAAAATTAAATTATATTTTGGTATGGAAAATGCAATTAAAAAGTCAGGAATAGGGCTAGCATTTTTTCATCAAAAGAAGGCTTTAACATTAAATAATATTGAATTCACAACAGATAAAAATGATTTGGATTATGATATTTTACATATTAATACAATTTATCCAGATAGTATTCCAATGATTAAACAAGCAAGGGAAAATAATAAAAAAATTATTTATCATGCACATAGTACAGAAGAAGATTTTAAAAATTCATTTATGTTTTCAAATACTTTTGCTGGACTTTATAAAAAATGGTTAGTTTATCTTTATAATACAGCAGATGTAATTGTGACACCTACTCCATATTCTAAAAGTTTATTAGAATCATATAATTTAGATAAAGATATATATGCTATTTCAAATGGAGTTGATTTAGAACAATTTAATCCAACAGAGGAACAAATTGATGAATTTAATAAAAGGTTTAATATTGCTTCAGATGATAAGATTGTTATTTCTGTTGGATGGCTTTTTGAAAGAAAAGGATTTGATACTTTTGTTGAAGTTGCAAGAGAAATGCCACATGTTAAGTTTTTATGGTTTGGGGATGTAAAATTATCTAATCCAACTGCTAAAATTAAAAAATTATTAAAAGAGTTACCAGATAATGTTATTTTACCGGGCTATGTTAGTGGTGATATTATTAAAGGTGCATATGGTAGAGCAAATGTTTTCTTTTTTCCTTCTCGTGAAGAAACTGAAGGAATTGTTGTCTTAGAAGCATTGGCTTGTAAAACACAAATATTATTAAGAGATATACCTGCTTTTGATCCATGGATGATAGATCAGGTTAATTGTTACAAGGGAAAAACAAATGAAGATTTTATTGATTACATTAATAAAATTCTTAATAATGAAGTGCCTTCAACAGTTGAAGAAGGATATAATGTTGCTAAAGAAAGAGATTTATTGTTGATTGGAAAACAATTAAAAGAGGTATATGAAAAAGTACAATCTCTTTAGAGGATAATATTATGGACAAAAAAAATATAAAAAAATACATACTTAATGTTGCAGTTATTCTTTTAGTAGGTGGTTTTTCTATTTATTTTTCAATTGGAAATCAGTTAGAAGGAACCATAGAATCTTTAAAGAATTGTCATTTGGGATGGCTATGTATTGTTGTAATATTAATGTGTATTTTCTATTTGATCAATGCAATGAATTTAACACTTTTTGCTAAAGTATATAAAAAGGACTACACTTTAAAACAAGGAATTGTAAATGCTATGGCGGGGATATTTTTTAATGGAATTACTCCTATGGCATCAGGTGGTCAATTTTATCAAGTATATGCTTTTAATAAACAAGGGATAAAGGCGACTTACTCTTCAAGTATTTTGTTAATGATTTTTATTGTTTATCAAAGTGTACTTGTTATTTATACTTCAATCATTATGCTTTTAAAGTTTGCATATTTTAGTAAATTATACTCTAGTTTTTTTTCGTTAGCGGTAGTTGGTTTTATTATTAATTTAGTTGTTATATCAACATTATTTTTAGGTGCAAAATCTGAAAAATTACAAAATTTTTTAAGTAATAATGTTGTTAAGGTATTAGCTAAATTTCATATAGTAAAAAACTATGAAGAAGTCAGTTCACAAATAGAAAGAAAATTAGAAAATTTCAGAATTGAACTAAATTTATTACAAAAAAATAAACCAATTCTTCTTAAATCAATAGGTTTAAATATTATGAAATTAACAGTTTTATATAGCATACCGTTTTTTTGCTCTTTAGCAATGAATGTACCTCTTTCATGGAAACATTTTTTTGATTTAATAGGAATTACAGCTTTTGTATATTTAATTTCTGACTTTGTTCCTTTACCAGGAGCAAGTGGAGGTAGCGAAGGCTCATTCTTTATTTTACTTCGTTATTTTTTAAAAAGTGCTACTTCAGCTACATTACTTGTCTGGAGATTTGTAACTTATTATGCGGGATTAATTGTTGGTGGTCTTACAATGTCGTTTAGTAGAGAACTTAATTTTGCAATAAAAAATGACAAAAAAGAAGTTACAGATAATAATCAAACAATTGTAATAGAAGAAATAGAAGAAATTGAGTTTGATGATTTTAAAAAATAGGAGGATTTTATGAAAATAGCACTTTTTTCAGATACATATATCCCAGATATTAATGGTGTTGCAACATCAACGAATATTTTAAGAAATGAGCTTGTTAATTTAGGACATGATGTTTTAGTTGTAACAAGTGAACTTCCAAGTGATACGACATATGATGCAAGTCAAGATGAACAAGTTTTAAGAGTTCCTGGATTAGAAATTCAGGCTCTTTATGGTTATAGAGCATGTAATATTTTTTCTTTTAAAGGCATGAAAGAAATTAAAAGATTTAATCCTGAAGTAATACA
Organism: uncultured Erysipelotrichaceae bacterium; assembly: GCA_900544435.1. Classification (GTDB taxonomy): domain Bacteria; phylum Bacillota_I; class Bacilli_A; order Erysipelotrichales; family Coprobacillaceae; genus Faecalibacillus. The sequence continues at coordinate 2,480 of UQVG01000162.1, forward strand.
TGTACAAACTGAATTTGGAATTGGTATTTTTGGTAGAATCGCGGGAGAGTATTTGGATATACCGGTTGTTTATACGTATCATACAATGTGGACGGATTATTCTCATTATGTCAATCCTATCAATTCTGAAACCGTAGATGCGGTTGTAAAGAAAGTAATTACAAAAATTAGTAAGTTTTATGGTAATAGTTGTCAAGGGTTAATTGTTCCATCAAATAAAACAAAGGAAGCATTGTTACATTATGGCTTAAAACAAAAAAATGTCTATACGATTCCTACTGGATTAGAGTTAGAACGTTTTTCTATTAGAAATAAAGACGATGTTTTATGTCAGGAGTTAATAAAGAAATATCATTTAGAAGGACATTTTGTTTTGACTTTTTTAGGAAGAATTGCTCCTGAAAAAAGCATTACAGTAATTATAGATGCATTAAAAGAAGTTGTTAAAATAAATGATAATATACGTTTTTTAATTGTTGGTGGTGGGCCACAATTAGATGAACTTAAAGAATATGTAAAAAATGATCATATAGAACCTTATGTTATTTTTACTGGTCCACAAAGCGGAAAAATGGTACCAGCACATTATCATATTTCTAATATGTTTATTTCAGCATCTTTATCTGAAACACAAGGTTTAACTTATATTGAAGCAATGGCTTCAAATATACCTGTTATTGCACGCTACGATGATCAATTAGTAGATGTTATTAATGATGGTGAAAATGGTTTCTTTTTTAAAGATGAAAGTGAGTTACCTCAATTGATTTTAAAAGCTATGTCTATGGATTTAAATTTTTTAAAGCAAAATGCCTTAAAAAAAGCAAGTGAATATAGTGGAGAAACATTTGCAAAAAATGTATTGGAAGTATATAAAAAAGCAATTCTTACTAAAGAATATATTTATAAAGTTGTATCAATATTTCCTGTAAAAAATAATAAGAATGAAGTTTCATTTAGTTATGATGAAAATGATAGTGCTGTTACATTAGAACTTTCTGATAAAATAATAGATCAATACGACTTACATCGAGGAAAGATTGTTGACCGAGAACAATTTAATACTCTTAAGGATCTTGAACAGATTAGTAGAGCTTATAATAAAGCACTTAAGTATCTCTCAATTAAAGATTATACAGAATATCAAATGAGAAAAAAATTAATGGATTCTGGAGATTATGATGATGCTCAACTTGATGCAACAATTCAGTTATTGTCAGAAAAAAATTTAATTAATGATAAAATGTATGCTATGAATTATTTTAAACGTTGTACACGTTTAGGAATAGGTCACAATAAAGCAATATATAATTTAAGAAATTATGGTATTGAAACAGAGATTATTGATATGTGCTTAGAAGAACTAGACGACGATGAAGAATATCAAGCTGCTTTGTTACTCATTAATAATTATTATCAAAGAAACAGTACAATTTCATATCGTAATATTCAAAGAAAAATTAAAGAAAAATTATTTTTAAAGGGCTTTACAAATGATATTATTGATAAAGCAATGGCTGAATATGATTTTGAATATGACTTAGATAAAGAAAAAGCAGCCTTGGAAAAAGATTATTTTAAAGCACATCATCGATATGAAAAAAAATTAAAGGGAAAAGATTTAAAAAATAAAATAATTGATACATTGTTAAAAAAAGGATATAATTACGAAGATATTAAGAATATCCTAGAAGTTAAGGAGAAAAATGATGAATAAAATTGCAAATTTAAAGCCAGGAGATGATAGTGTATTAATTGAAGCTTTGATTAATCATGTTGTTTCTGGAAAGACAAATGGAGCTCATCGATCAACATATTTATCGATGACATTACAAGATGAGACAGGATCTATTGATGCTAAATTATGGAATGCAAGTGATGAACAAGTACAAACATTGGTAAAAGGAACAGTTGTTCAAATTAAAGGTGATGTTATTAAATATAATGAAGATAGACAAATGAAGATTGTAAAAATTCATCTAGCATCACAAGATGACAAAGAACGTATTAAATTTTTAAAGCAAGCACCATTAGATAGTCAATTTATGATCAATGAAATAAAAAAGTTTATTGATCAAATTGATAATTTAAAATTGCATCAATTAGTAAAAACATTATTTGAAGAAAACATTGAAAAATTATCTTATTATCCTGCAGCTAGTAAGAATCATCATGAATACGTGTCTGGATTAGCGTATCACACATATGGTATGTTAAAAGTGGCAGAATCATTTTGTACATTATATCCAACACTCAATAAGGATTTATTATATTCAGGAATTACGTTGCATGATTTAGGAAAAACAATAGAATTGAGTGGACCAGTTGTTCCTGAGTATACTTTAGAAGGTAAATTATTAGGGCATATATCTATTTCAAATGCAATGATTAAAGAAACTGCTGATAAACTTCACATTGAAGGAGAAGAAGTAACTTTATTACAACATATGATTTTGGCTCATCATGGGAAAAATGAATACGGTTCCCCAGTTCTTCCACAAATCAAAGAGGCAGAAATTTTATATTTAATTGATAACATTGATGCACGTATGGCAATGATGGATAAAGCTTTAGAACCAGTTGAATATGGTAAATTTACAAAACGTGTATTTTCATTAGAAAATAGAGCATTGTATAAACCTAAAATGTATGAAAAGTAGCATTTGCTACTTTTTGTGTTTTTCAAATTTTGAAAAAAGAAATTTGTATTTTTATAGAAAAATTTTAAAAAAAGAATATAATTATG
>UQVG01000163.1 GCA_900544435.1 uncultured Erysipelotrichaceae bacterium
TGAACCTTTTGGACCTACACAAGAACCAATTGGATCTAATCCTTCAACTGCAGTGTATACAGCGATTTTACTTCTTTCACCAGGTTCACGAGAAACTGATTTAATTTCAACTGTTCCATCATAAACTTCAGGAACTTCTAATTCAAATAGTCTTCTTACGAATTGTGGTTCTGTTCTACTTACAACAATATGTGTTCCTTTTGTTCCACGATCAACATCACTTACATATACTTTAACATGTTGTCCTTCATGTAATGTTTCTCCTGGAATTTGTTGATTTAATCCTAAAAATGCTCCAGTTTTTCCAATATTGATAATAGCAAATTTAGGTTCTACACGATCAACGATACCTGTAATGATATCATCTTTTTTATCAGCAAATTCATTATATAATGTTTCTTTTTCAGTTTCGCGTATTTTTTGTCTGAAAAGTTGTTTTGTTTGAATTGCTGCCAAACGTCCAATGTGATCTACATCTGCTTCTGTTTCTACAATATCTCCAACTTGATAGTTTGGATTAATATCATGAGCTTCATCTAAAGAAACTTCTAAATCTTCATCTTCTAAATCATCAACAACTGTTCTAATTTCGAATAATCTGATTTTTCCTGTTTTTTCATTAATTTCTACACGTACATTTGCTTCTGGAATCATATAATTCTTTTTGTAAGCTTTAGCAATTGATTCCTTTAACATTTCTAAAAATACGTCTTTTTCAATACCTTTTTCTTCACATAAAGCATTTAAAGCACTCATAAATTTTCTGTTACTAGCCACTTTTATTTCCTCCTAAAATTTTACAGCTAATCGCATAAATTGAATGTTATCATAATTGATAACAACTTTTTTCTTAATATTTTTTACAAGATATTCAAATTCTAATTCTTGACCATCAATAGATTTCAAATATCCTTCAACTTCATCTAATCCAGCTTTAGGATTTTTAAATTTTGCATAAACATATTCACCAATCGATTTTTGAACTTGCTCAAAAGTCTTTAATGGCTTTTCAATTCCAGGTGAAGAGACTTCTAAAATGTATTCATCTTTAATTGGATCAGTTTCGTCAAGTTTATCACTAATTAACTCACTTACCGCAACACATGTATCCATATCTAGATACCCTTCATTTTTTTCAATATAAATACGTAAATACATTTCATTATTATCTTTTACATATTCAATATCGTCTAAATAACAATCATTTTGTTCGATCAAAGGTAAGACCATTTCTTTAATACTTTCCAATAACTCCATTTTTTCACCCCTATTCAATAATAAAGAGTGGGTTCCCCCACTCGTTTCTCTTTATGAAACTATAAGTAATATAGCACATTTTTTTATCATAATCAAGTCGCTAGAAAAGTGATAATTGATTTTCTTCTTGCATTCCATCAAAAACACCCATTTTTGTAAGTTGTTTAATATGTGAATTATTCAATTTAGTCCTTTTAATCACATCTTCTTTAGATAAGAATGCTCCATGCTTGCGTGCTTCAATAACAGTATTAGCAACCGATTCACCTAATGAATCAACTGAACTAAACGGTGGAAGTAAGCCACTTGGATCATCTGGATCTAAAATAAATTTATTGGCATCAGACTTTTCTAAGTTTAAAGGACTAAAATGGAATCCTCGATCAATCATTTCTAACGCAATTTCAAACACATCCCACAGTCCTTCATCTTTATTAGAAGATTGTCTATTTTCTCTTAACATTTCTATTTCTTTTCTTCTTGAAAGAATTGCATCTTTACCCGCAACTAATGTTTCAATATCAAAGAAATCACATCTTGTAGAAAAATAAACTGCATAATATTCTCTTGGATAATATAATTTCCACCAAGCTACACGAATAGCTGATAAAACATAAGCTACCGCATGAGCTTTAGGGAACATGTATTTAATTTTTTTACATGAATCAATATACCATTGAGGAACATTATATTCTTTCATGAGTTCTTCATATTTCTTTTCTGGAAAAACTGCCGGTGATTTTCCTTTACGAACACATTCCATAATGTCAAAAGCATCTTTATTAGGAAGACCTTTTTCAATTAAATAAACCATAATATCATCACGACAACCAATTACTTCTTTTAATGTACATGTTCCATTTTTAATCAATGTTTCAGCATTTCCCAAATAAACATCAGTTCCATGTGAAAGACCAGAAATGATTACTAAGTCATTAAAAGTTTGCGGCTTTGTTTGATCTAACATACTACGTACAAAAGTTGTACCAAATTCAGGTAAACCTAAAGCACCACTTTTACAATTAATATATGATAAATCAACACCCAATGCTTCACTTGTTGTAAAAAGTGACATAACTTTTGTATCATTTGTTGGTATTGTTTTAGGATCAACACCCGTTAAATCTTGTAACATACGAATAACCGTTGGATCAACGTGCCCTAAAATATCAAATTTCAAAACATTATCATGAATAGCATGGAAATCAAAGTGGGTTGTACGCCATTCTGCAGACAAATCATCAGCTGGATATTGATAAGGTGTGAAATCAAAAACATCATAATCTCTAGGAATAACTATAATTCCTCCTGGATGTTGACCAGTTGTACGTTTAACTCCGCCACATCCTCTAGCAATTCTTTCAAGTTCAGCACTACGTACTTCATTATCAATTCCTAATGTTTCAGCATATCCTTTTGCATAACCATAAGCTGTCTTTTCAGCAACTGTAGAAATTGTTCCCGCTCTAAAGACATGATCTTCTCCAAAAATTGTTTTTGTAAAAGCATGCGCATTTGCTTGATATGCTCCTGAGAAGTTTAGATCGATATCAGGAACCTTATCCGCATTAAATCCTAAGAAAGTTTCGAATGGAATATTATGTCCTTCACCTTTCATTGGTTTGCCACATACAGGACAAATCTTGTCAGGTAAATCATAACCATCTGCTGCAACACCTTCTTCTAAAAATTCACTATGGCTGCAATGTAAACACAAATAATGCGGAGGTAATGGATTTACCTCTGTGATACCTGACATTGTTGCAACAAATGAAGATCCAACAGAACCTCTGGACCCTACTAGATAACCATCATCATTCGATTTTTTTACTAGTAAGTGAGAAATATAATAAATAACCCCAAATCCGTGTTTAATAATATTACTTAATTCTTTTTCTAATCTTTTTTCAACAATTTCCGGCAATTTTTCACCATAAAGTCTATGTGCTGTATCATAACAAATCTTTGTTAAATTTTCATCAGCATTATCAATTGTTGGCGTAAATAACTTATCATGAATTGGTCGAATTTCTTCAACCATATCCGCAATTTTATTTGTATTTGTTACAACATATTCATATACCTCTTCTGCAGGTAGATAATCATAACATTTCAACATTTCATCCGTAGTTCTTAAATATTGCGATGGTGTAAAAGCACGTGGATTTTTTCGATCACATAATGGATGAGCACGATGTCCAATTCCAATTTTGGGTTGTGAGATAAAAACATCTCGGTAAATTTTATCTTTTTCATCTAAAAAATGGACATCTCCAGTAGCTACAATAAGTTTATTTAATTTTTTTGCTGCTGTTATAAGACGTTTTATTGAAATAATTAAATTTTCTTCAGATTCAATTTGTCCTCGATCAATTAAATGATAATAATCTTGGAAAGGTTGTATTTCTACATAATCATAAAATTCTAATAATTGTTCTAATTTTTCATCAGAAGAATTCAAAGCAGCCTCAAACACATCTGAACGATAACAACTTGTACCATATAAAAGACCTTTACGATAAAATTCTAATCTTTCTTTAGGAATACGAGAACCATCATGAAAATATGTTGTATTTGCTTCAGAGACAATTTTAAACATATTTTTTAAACCTTCTTTGTTTAAGGCAATTGCTGTCATATGATAAGGGAAAACGATTTTATAAGCATCATCTTTTTGTAATTTATTTAAATCAAGTAAATTGTAATTTCCACTTTGCATAATTGAATGCAACATTGTTGTAAATACAGCCCCTAAAACCTCAGCATCATAATCGGCTCTATGTGCTACATCATCGTCATAATTAACACGATAAACACGACATACATTTCCTAAACGATAAGATTTCATTGGTTTCATAATAGCTCTTGCTAGTGCTAAAGAATCAATAACTGGATTAGCTATAGGTTTTTGATTTAATCTCTTCAAACTTTCATTTAAAAAACCAATATCAAATTTAGCGTTGTGAGCTACTAAAATTGCATCACCAAAGAACTCTAATATTTGTGGCAAAAATTCTTTAATTGTTGGTGCATCAGCAACCATTTCATTTGTAATATTTGTAAGTTGAGAAACACGTGTTCCTATTTTTTTACCAGGATTTACAAAACTTTGTAATCGATCAATCACTTCACCATTTTTAATTTTAACTGCCCCAAATTCTGTAATACCATCATGAATAACAGAAAAACCAGTTGTTTCTAAGTCAAATGATACATAAGTTGCATCTTCAATAGACATATCTTTTTCATTAAAAACAATATTAAAATACGGTTCTATCATATTTAATTCAACACCGTAGATCATTTTGATACCTGCTTTTAAACTAGCAGCTTGAGCTTCTGGAAAAGATTGAACATTTCCATGATCAGTAACTGCAATTGCTTTATGTCCCCATTTAGCTACTTGATTGATATAATCAGAAACATTACCAATTCCATCCATCGCTGACATCTTAGAATGTGTATGAAGCTCAACTCTTTTAACTTCTGCATTATCTTGCCTTCTAGCTGGTTCTTTAATAACTTCTATTTGACGAGCCATCATGACTGTTTCTCTAGCATAATTATCTAAACGTATTTCTCCTGTTGCTTTGATCCAAACCTTTCCTTTATCAAGTACTTTAATATCTTCTAAAGTGTTAGTTGTATTATTTTCAAAACGTTTCACCATAATTGAATCAGTATAATCTGTTACCCACAATGTTTGGATATGCTTTCCAGCACGTGTTTTAATTAATTCAGTTTTAAAGACATACCCTTGAATCGTACAATTATTTTCCATTGTTTGACTATTAATTTCAGATAGTTTTAAAAATGTTGCATCCCCTTTAGGTTTTCGATAACTATTTTTGTAGTCTACTGTTTGTTTTACCGGTTCCGGTTTTTTTATTTCAGACATATCTATTTTCATTGGTTCATAGC
>UQVG01000164.1 GCA_900544435.1 uncultured Erysipelotrichaceae bacterium
TAATGAAAGAAATAAAACCAATTGCAGATGCAGTAGGTAAAGAAATTTAAGGTGATTAAAATGGAAATGATCGTTAATTTAAAGGAACATAGTTATCCTATTTATATAGAAAAAAATATTTTAAAACATGCAAATGAAAAAATAAAAGAAATTTTTAAAGGAAAGAAAATTATGATCATTTCCGATGATCAAGTTTATCCTTTGTATGGTGATGATTTGACTTTAAATCTTGAAAAAGATTTTAAAGTCAATCATGTTATCGTTCCTCATGGAGAAAAATCAAAACGTTTTGATATGTTACCAACACTTTATAAAGCATGTTTAGATTTTAAACTTACTAGAACAGACTTAATCATTGCTTTAGGTGGTGGTGTGATTGGTGATATGGCAGGATTTGTTGCAAGTAGTTATTTAAGAGGTGTTAAACTTGTCCAAATACCAACTTCATTACTTGCACAAGTGGATAGTTCTGTTGGTGGAAAAGTGGCAGTTGATTTACCTGAAGGTAAAAATCTTGTTGGGGCTTTTTATCATCCTTCAATGGTTTTGATTGATCCATGTACATTAAAGACATTAGATCCACATTTTATTAGTGATGGCATGGGAGAAGTTATTAAATATGGATGTATTAAAGATAAAAAATTATTTGATCAATTAAATTCTTATCAAAATTTTGAAGAACTCTATGAATTTATTGATGAAATCATATATAATTGTGTCAACATCAAAAGAGAAGTTGTTGAAAAAGATCAATTTGATTTTGGTGATCGTTTATTACTCAACTTTGGTCATACATATGCTCATGCAATTGAACAATATTATCATTATGAAAAATATTCTCATGGTGAAGCAGTAGGTATTGGAATGTATCAAATTACAAAACTTGCTGAAAGTCTAGATTTGACAAAAGCAGGATCTTCCATGCAAATTAAAGAAATTTTACAAAAATATAATTTACCTTATGAATGTCAAGTTGAAACAAAGAATCTTATTCAAGCTATTTCCTTAGATAAAAAGAATATTAATAATTCATTATCTGTTGTTTTATTAAAAGAAATAGGAGATAGTTATGTTTATCAAACAAATCAAGAATTTTTATTAAAAAAAGAAAGGGTATAAAATGAGTCAAATTAAGTTAATTCCTACAAAACTAAAAGGAAAAGTATCTGTTCCACCTTCAAAATCATTAGCACATCGTGCAATTATTGCTGCTAGTCTTGCTAAAGGTATTTCAAGAATTGATCATATTGAATATTCTCAAGATATTAAAGCAACAATTCATGCAATGGAAGCACTTGGAACAATCATAGAACAACATGAAGATTATTTAATTATTAATGGAAACTATACGTTTACTAAAAATAATACCATGCCAGGAGTACAAATAGATTGTGAAGAATCAGGATCTACACTTCGTTTTATGGTACCTATTTCTCTTGTTAAAGAAAATAAAGTACGTTTTATAGGAAGAGGACAATTAGGGAAAAGACCATTAGATACTTATTATGAAATTTTTGAAAGACAAAATATTGGTTATTTATATCGAGAAAATGTTTTAGATTTAAATGTTGTTGGTGAATTAAAACCTGATTTATATCGTATTCCAGGTAATATTTCATCACAATTTATTACTGGTTTATTATTTGCACTTCCTTTATTATCATTTGATTCTATTATTGAAATTACGACACCACTTGAAAGTAAAGGATATATTGATTTAACTTTACAAATCTTAAAGCTTTATGGTATTGAAGTTATTAATCATGAATATAAACAATTTATTGTAAGAGGTAGACAAGAATATAAAGCAAGAGATTATCGTGTTGAATCTGATTTTTCTCAAGCAGCTTTCTATTTAGTAGCAGGTGCTTTAGGAAACGATGTTACATTATTAGATTTAAATTTAGATTCTTTACAAGGTGATAAAGCAACAATTGATTTTTTAAAACAGATGAATTGTGAAATTGTGGAAAATGATGAAGGAATTAAAGTGGTGAGTCATGGTTTAAAAGCGACAACTGTGGATGCGAGCCAATGTCCTGATGTTATTCCAGTTGTTTCTCTTGCTTTAGCACTTGCAAATGGACATAGTGAAGTTATCAATGCCGGACGTTTACGTATTAAAGAATGTGATCGTCTTCAAGCAACGGTAGAAGAATTAAATAAATTAAAAGCACATGCAGTTGAACATGAATCATCTATGGAATTAGATGGTGTAGAAACTTTAACTGGTGGAAATGTGTCTAGTCATGATGATCATCGTATGGCCATGATGCTTGCGATTGCTTCTACTGTATGTCAAGAACCAATCATTATTGATAATAAAGAATGTGTAAAAAAATCTTATCCAAGTTTTTGGGAAGATTTCGAGATGTTAGGAGGAAAGATTGATGGGGGCAACTTATAAAAATAATATAGAACTTACAATTTTTGGTGAATCCCATGGAAAAGCTATTGGTATTACCATTGGCAATCTTCCTAGCGGTATTCAAATTGATTTAGATGAAGTTTCGCGTGATATGAAAAGAAGAGCACCAGGACAAAATAAAATGTCCACAGCAAGAAAAGAAGCTGATCAAGTCGAAATTTTATCAGGATTGCAAGATGGCATTACTACAGGGGCACCTCTTACAGGAGTCATCTATAATAGTGATCAACATTCTAAAGATTATTCTTTACTTAAAACAAATATGCGACCAGGACATAGTGATTATCCAGCTTATATTAAATATAAAGGATTTAATGATGTCCGTGGGGGTGGTCATTTTTCTGGAAGAATTACAGCTCCAATCGTTTTTGCGGGAAATATTGCTAAACAAATTTTAAAACAAAAAGGAATTCAAGTAGGGGCACATATTTTATCAATTGGAAAAATCAAAGATGAAAAATTTCCAGTGGATGTTGATGATGCTTTATTATCAAAATTGAGTGAAAAACAATATCCAACAATTAAAGATGATGTTTTTGAAAAAATGGAAGAAACTATTTTAAAAGCTAAAGAAAATTTAGATAGTGTTGGTGGAAAAGTTGAATGTGTTGCTTTACATGTTCCTGCTGGAGTAGGTGAACCTTTCTTTGATTCTTTAGAAAGTCATTTATCTTCTTTAATGTTTTCAATTCCAGCCGTTAAAAGTGTTTCTTTTGGTGATGGAGAAAGTATTGATGAAATGTTAGGTAGTGAAGCTAATGATTGTTATTATTATGATGAAGAAGGAAATGTAAAAACTTCTACAAATCATAATGGAGGAATCACTGGTGGTATTACAAATGGTATGCCTGTAAGTTGTACGGTTACTTTTAAACCTACACCTTCAATTGCTAAAAAACAAAAGACGATTAATATTGAAACAAAAGAAAATGTTGAATTAGAAATAAAAGGAAGACATGATCCTTGTATTGTTCAAAGAGCAGTTGTTGTTGTAGAAGCAATGATGGCTTTAGGAATACTTGATATGATGGGGGAATAAGTATGAAAGATTTAAAACAATGTCGAATTGAAATAGATGAAATTGATCAACAATTAATGGAACTTTTTGAAAAACGTATGGCTCTTTCTAAAAGTGTAGTGGAATATAAAATTGAAAACCATTTAGAAATCTTTCAACCTGAAAGAGAAAGAGAAGTTATTGAAAAAAATTTAAATCGTTTAAATAATGATCAATTAAAAGAATATGCAAGATGTTTTATTCAAGAAATGATGACAGTTTCTAAATCTTATCAATCAGATTTATTACCTCTTGAATTAGATAAAAATATTAAAACAGAATTTAAAAAGAATCCTGTTGTAGGTTATCAAGGAATTGCAGGAGCTTTTTCACAAAGTGCTGTAGAAAATTTCTTTGGTGAAGGAACTAAAAATATTGGTTATAAAGATTTTGAAGATGTTTATGTAGCTTTAGAAAATGGAGAAATTGATTATGGTGTTTTACCAATTGAAAATAGTTTAACAGGTTCAATTAATGATAACTATGATTTAATTAGAAAATATGGTTTCTATATTGTAGGAGAAACAGCAGTTAATGTCAGTCAATGTTTAATGGCACTTCCAGGAACAAAGATTGAAGATATCAGACAAGTTTACTCACATCCACAAGGATTAGCACAATCAAGTGAATTTTTATATCAACATCGTTATATTGAACAAAGACCATTTCAAGATACAGCTATGGCTGCTAAATATGTAATGGATTCAAAAGATCCAACTAAAGCAGCAATTGCATCACCACTTGCATGTAAACTTTATGGTTTAGAAATGTTAAAAGAAAATGTACAAAATAAGAAAAACAATAGAACACGTTTTATGGTGATTTCAAAAGAACTTATTTGTCCAAAAGAAAGTGATAAAGTTTCAGTGATTTTCACTTTACCACATCAAGTTGGAGCATTAGATAACATGTTACAAACAATTAAACAAAGTCAAATTAATATGGATCGTATTGAATCAAGACCAATTGAAACACAATATTGGCAATACTATTTCTATATTGATTTTGAAGGAAATATGCATGAAGAAAGAATTCAACGTGCTATTAATAAAATGAAAGCAAATAGTACAACATTAAAAGTATTGGGAAATTATAAAAGGGCGTAAGAATGAAAAATATTATATTAGTGGGAATCATGGGGTGTGGTAAAACAACCATCTCCAAATTATTATCAGAAAAATTAAAAATGCCAGTCATTGATATGGATGAATATATTGAAAAGAAATATCAATGTACAATACCTGATATGTTTGCAATCTCAGAAGATTATTTTAGGGATAGAGAAAGTGAAGCATGTTTGGATATGGCGAAACTTGATGGATATATTATTTCTACAGGAGGGGGAGTCATCAAGAGAAAGAAAAATAGAGATGTTTTAAAACAAGCAGGATCTGTTTTCTATATTGATCGACCTGTAGATAATATTGTAACTGATGTAGAAATAGCACATCGACCATTATTAAAAGATGGACCAGAAAAACTTTATCAACTTTTTGATGAAAGACATCAACTTTATTTAGATAGTTGTCACTATCATGTAAAAAATGATGGAACATTAGATGATATTGTTAATAAAATTGTAGAAGATGTTCAAGAAGACTAGACTTATAAGTTTAGTCTTTTCTTTTTTTCTAAATTTCTTAGCTATAAATTTA
>UQVG01000165.1 GCA_900544435.1 uncultured Erysipelotrichaceae bacterium
ATATTGGACTACATGGCCCAGATCTCTTGTTTTATTATTTACCATTAAAAACCAATGAAATTAATTCAATAGGTTATAACATGCACGAAAAAACAGGAGAAGAAGTATTTGATACTTTTAGAAAAATGATGACTTCTAAAAAACAAATCAATCATTACCTAGCTTATTATTATGGATTTATTTGTCATTTTGCCTTAGATGCAACGTGTCACGGTTATATTGAAAAAAGAATTCATGAAAGTGGAGTATCACATGGAGAAATAGAAGTTGAATTTGATCGTTTTTTAATGATTGAAGATGGATTAAATCCTATTTCACATCATTTGACGAATCATTTAGTGGCTAGTGAGGAAAATGCTAAAATTATTGCTGATTTTTATGAAATAACCACAAAACAAACTAAAAAAGCGATTAAAGGTATGAAAATATACAATGATTTATTGGTTGCTCCTTCTAAATTAAAGAGAAAGATTATTTATGCTTTACTTCGTATAAGTGGGAATTATAAGGAAATGCATGGATTGATTGTTAATTATGAGGAAAATCCAAAATGCATAGAAAGTACTAAAAAATTAAATGAGCTTTATCACATTGGTAAAGAAAGAGCGTTACAGCTTTTAACAGAAAATAATACTAATAATGATTTATATCATTATACATTCAGTGGAAAAGAGGAAAAAAATGAGATTTAAAATGACAAAAGAAGAGAAAAACTGGGTTTTATATGATGTAGGAAACTCAGCATTTGTTCTTCTGGTATCAACAATCATGCCAATTTATTTTAATTACTTATCAGAAAAAGCAGGGCTATCTTCTGTTGATTATTTGGCTTTTTGGGGTTATGCTGCATCAATTGTTACAATTATTGTTGCTTTTTTAGGACCAGTCTTAGGGACTTTAGCTGATACAAAAGGTTATAAAAAACCAATCTTTATAATCACTTTATTGATTGGTTGTATTGGATGTTTTTTACTTGGTTTTATTAAACAGTGGCTATTCTTTTTAATTGTTTTCATTATTGCTAAGATAGGTTTTTCCGGAAGCTTGATTTTCTATGATTCGATGCTTTCTGATGTAACAACGCCTGAACGTGTAGATCATGTTTCTTCTCAAGGATATGCCTGGGGTTATATTGGAAGCTGCGTCCCTTTTGTTGTCTGTCTTCTTCTTGTTTTAAATGCTGGAAAGATTGGACTATCTATGGAAATGTCAATGATGATTTCTTTTGCTATTATTGCTTTTTGGTGGTTTGGTCTTACTTTACCACTATTAAAAACTTATCAACAAAAATATTATGTAGAAAGAAAACCACATGCGATGCAAAACAGTTTTAAACGTTTATTTGAAACGATAAAAAATGTTAGAAAAGAGAAAAAGATTTTTTTATTCTTACTTGCGTTTTTCTTTTACATAGATGGTGTTTATACCATTATTGATATGGCTACAGCCTATGGAACAGCTTTAGGTTTTGAAAGTACAGGATTGTTATTAGCTTTATTATTAACCCAAGTTGTTGCTTTTCCTTTTGCTATTTTATTTGGAAGATTATCATCAAAATATGAAGCAGCTAAACTAATAAGAGTTTGTATATTAGCTTATTTGGGTATTTCAATTTTTGCGATTTTCCTTACAAAACAATGGCAGTTTTGGTTGCTAGCTGTTTTAGTAGGAATGTTTCAAGGAGGGATTCAATCTTTATCAAGATCCTATTTTACAAAAATCATTCCTTTAGAAAAATCAGGAGAATACTTTGGTTTAATGGATGTTTGTGGAAAAGGAGCTTCGTTTTTAGGAACAACAGTTGTTGGTGTTTTATCACAAGCAACAGGTCAAATTAATCTTTCTCTAGGAGCTCTATCTGTTTTCTTTATGTTAGGAATTGTCTTTTTTAGAATGTCTGAAAAAAGAGAAGGTTAGTGAACTACAAGTTCAATGACAGCCTTCTTTTTTTATTTTAAAATAAGAGTGGTGATAGAAATGAAGAAAAAATTAATAAATCCTTTAAAAATAGGAAAGAATTTAAAAAGATGTGTTGATCAAATGGGGTATAAAGTAAAAGATATTCAAGAGTATTTATGTTTAGAATGTCCTCAACCAATTTATCGTTGGTTTAAAGGAAGTACATATCCTTCAATTCATCATTTATATGCATTAAGTTGTTTATTTGGGGTAAGTATGAATGAATTAATTGAAGAAGATGAAAGAAAAGAATGGGGTTATCGTATTTATCAAATGAAAGAGGGGAAAATGACATTAGAAAATCAAGAAATTTTGTAAGCATATTTCTTGCTTATTTTCTAGTATTCAAGTATGATATAGATACCCTATAGGGGTGGGAGGTGTAGTAATGGAAAAGAAATATGATGTCATTGGGATGACATGTAGTGCATGTTCAGCTCATGTAGATAAAGCAGTAAGAGGGTTGGATGGTGTTGATGATGTTAATGTCAATTTATTGCAAAACTCAATGACTGTTGAATTTGATGAAAATAAACTAAGTGAAAGTCAAATTTTTGAGGCTGTAGATAAAGCAGGTTATAAAGCTCAAAATATTGGTGAAAAACAGGTTTCAAATGTTCAAGAAGATGAAAATGAGCATAAAAAGAAGAATTTGATTTTATCATTTATTTTCTTGATTCCTTTATTTTATATCAGTATGGGACATATGATGAATTGGCCTTTACCAAGTATTCTCTTAGGTCATGAAAATATGATGATCTTTGTTTTAGTTCAATTGTGTTTAGTTGTTCCTATTATGTTCATCAATAGAGGTTATTATATTCGAGGCTTTAAAACTTTATTCAATCGTAGTCCAAATATGGATTCTTTGATTGCCTTAGGTTCTTCAGCAGCTTTTCTTTATAGTTTATATGCAACATTTATGATGGCTTATTATTTAGGTAGAATGGATATGGATATGACACATCATTATATGATGCAACTTTACTTTGAATCGGCAGGAATGATTTTAACATTAATTTCTTTAGGTAAATATTTAGAATCACGTTCTAAACAAAAGACTTCAGAAGCGATTGAAAAATTGATGAAGCTGATGCCTTCAACAGCTATTGTCTTAAAAGAAGGAAAAGAAGTTGAAGTAGCCATTGAAGATGTTCAAATTGGTGATGTTGTGATTGTTAAACCAGGTAACAATATTCCTTTGGATGGAAAAATCATTCAAGGACATGGTTCTATCAATGAAGCGATGATTACTGGAGAAAGCTTACCGGTCGATAAAACAGTTGGTGATCAAGTTATTGGTTCAACCAATAACTTAGATGGTTATATGCAAGTAGAAGTTAGTCATGCTTCAAATGATACAACGCTTTCTAAAATCATTCGTTTAGTAGAAGAAGCAGGCGCTTCTAAAGCACCAATTGCGAAACTTGCCGATAAGATCAGTGGTGTCTTTGTACCAACCGTTATTACAATTGCAATCATTACTTTCG
Organism: uncultured Erysipelotrichaceae bacterium; assembly: GCA_900544435.1. GTDB lineage: Bacteria > Bacillota_I > Bacilli_A > Erysipelotrichales > Coprobacillaceae > Faecalibacillus. The sequence goes on from UQVG01000165.1 coordinate 3,450, forward strand.
TTTTATGGTTAACCCTTGGAAATAAAGATTTCCACTTTGCCTTAAACTGTTCAATTTCAGTCCTTGTTATTTCTTGTCCATGTGCTTTAGGGCTTGCCACTCCTACAGCAATCATGGTTGGAACAGGGAAAGGGGCTAACTTAGGTATCTTAGTTAAATCAGCACAACATTTAGAAGAACTTTCTAAATGTGATACGATTGTTTTAGATAAGACGGGAACACTTACTGAAGGAAAACCTCAAGTTACAGAAGTTTATCCAATTGGTGTAAGTGAAAATGATTTATTGAAATATGCGGGTTCGATTGAACAATATTCTAAACATCCACTTGCTAAAGCAATTCATAGTTATGTTTTAGAACAAGGGGTTTCATTAGATAATTTAGAACATTTTGAAATGAAACAAGGCCTAGGTCTTGTAGGTGATTTAAAGGGTAAAGTTCTTTTATCAGGGAATAGACGTTTGATGGAAGGAAATGGTGTTGATCTTTCTTCAATTGAAGAGCTATATAAAGAATTATCTGCTAAAGGAAAGACACCTTTATTTTACAGCTATGCAGGTCAACTTATTGGCTTGATCGTTGTTTCAGATGTCTTGAAACAAACAAGTAAACATGCTATTGATTGTTTAAAAGACATGAACATGAATATTTATATGTTGACAGGTGATAACCAATTAACAGCCAATGCGATTGCTGATGAATTAGGCATTGAAGCCATTGGTGAAGTCTTACCACAAGATAAAGAAAAACATGTAAGAGATTTACAAGAAAAAGGACATCGTGTTATCATGGTGGGTGATGGAATCAACGATGCACCTGCCCTTGTAAGAAGTGATGTTGGTATTGCGATGACTTCAGGAATCGATATTGCGATCGAATCTGCAGATATCGTCTTGATGAAAAATGATTTACAAGATGTTGTTGTGGCTTATGAACTTTCAAAAGCGACAATTAAAAATATTAAAGAAAACTTATTCTGGGCATTCTTCTATAATGTCATCGGTATCCCAATTGCTGCAGGAGTGTTCTATTCAATCTTTGGCTGGTTGTTAGACCCAATGTTTGGGGCAGCTGCGATGTCATTAAGTTCGGTCTTTGTTGTATCGAATGCACTTAGATTAAGATTCTTTAAACCAAAACATCAAATTATTAAAATACAAGAAAATAGGAAAAAGGAAGAAAAGAAAATGAAAAAAGTATTAGTAGAAGGAATGATGTGCGAACATTGTAAAGCGCACGTAGAAAAAGCATTAAATGCTATTGATGGTATTCAAGCAACAGTTGATCTAGAAAAAAACTGTGCTTTTGTAGAAGGTGAAGTTGACGAAGCAACACTAAAACAAGCCATTGAAGAAGCTGGATATACTTATAAAGGAATTGAATAAGTATGATGGCCGATAAAAAACAGGTCACAAGACTTTTAAAAACAGCAAGAGGACAAATTGATGGAATCTTAAAAATGGTGGAAGAAGATCGCTATTGTATTGATATTTCACATCAAATCATGGCAAGTGAAGCTATTTTAAAAAGAGCTAACAAAGAAGTCTTAAAAGCTCATATGACACATTGTGTACATGATGCAGTCAATAGTAAAGATTGTGATCAAAAAATAGAAGAAATGATTAAAGTATTAGATAATTTATTGAAATAAGAAATCTTGAAAAAGGTTTCTTATTTTTTGTACAAAAA
>UQVG01000166.1 GCA_900544435.1 uncultured Erysipelotrichaceae bacterium
AGACTATGAAATAATTATAAATGAATGTAATAAAAGATTGGAAGATTGTATAAATCAATTATCAGAATTTTCAGAAAACATCAAAATAACAGAAAAAGTAGAAATTATAGAAGAGAAAAAAGGCAAACTATATAAATTTTTTAATAATTTAATAAAGAATTTAAACAGAAAGAAAAATTTTGAAAATTATGTATTAAAACCATCAGAAAGCAATATAGAGCATTTAACAGGAGAAGTAGAGAAATCTATAGGAAGCTTATATAATCAAATCTTTGAATTTGCAATACAAATGAAAGACAACAAAGAGAAAATAAACATGACATTTAATGCAATGATGCAAGGATAAAAAGGGATTTCGGGGACGGTCCTTAAAATCCCTGTTTTGAATTATAAATAATAAAAAAGATGAAAAGATAAATACGTATCGAAATACGGAATTAGGAAAAGATGATAAAAATGAGAAAGGAATTTATTATACAAATGGAAATTATGAAGCTTTTGCTAGAGCTAAAAAACCAGAAGGCGTTGAAAATAAAAATGCGTATTTAATAGGAAGTGGTCTAGCAAGTTTGGCAGCAGCTTGTTTCTTGGTAAGAGACGGTCAAATGCCTGGAAAAAATATTCATATTTTAGAAGCAATGGATATTGCCGGTGGTGCCTGTGATGGTATTTTTGATCCAACAAGAGGTTATATCATGCGTGGTGGTCGAGAAATGGAAAATCATTTTGAATGTTTATGGGATTTATTTAGAAGTATTCCTTCCTTAGAAATCAAAGATGCCAGTGTATTAGATGAGTTTTATTGGCTCAATAAAGAAGATCCAAATTATTCTTTATGTCGTGCAACTATTAATAGAGGACAAGATGCTAAAACCAATGGACAATTTAATTTAAGTCAAAAAGGGTGCATAGAAATTATGAAACTCTTTATGACAAAAGATGAAGATCTTTATGATAAAACGATTGAAGATGTTTTTGATGAAGAAGTTTTTAATTCGACATTTTGGATGTATTGGCGTACTATGTTCGCCTTTGAAAATTGGCATAGTGCTTTAGAAATGAAACTTTATTTTCAACGTTTTATTCATCATATATCAGGATTACCTGATTTTAGTGCTTTGAAATTCACTCGTTATAATCAATATGAATCACTTATTTTACCAATGCAAAAGTATCTTGAAAAACATGGTGTTGATTTTCAATTTAACGTAGAGGTAACAAAGGTTTTATTTGATATTAAACCTGATAAAAAAATTGCTAAGGCTATCGAATGTAAAGTCAAAGGAAAAGAGAAAAAGATTGTACTTAGTAAAAATGATTTAGTTTTTATTACTAATGGAAGTTGTACAGAAGGGACAATTTATGGAGATCAAAATCATGCTCCTAATGGAAATGCTAAAATACGTACAAGTGGATGTTGGAATTTATGGAAAAATATTGCTAAACAAGATAAATCATTTGGAAATCCTGAAAAATTTTGTAGTGATATTCAAAAAACAAATTGGGAATCGGCAACAATTACAACATTAGACGATAAAATCATTCCTTATATTACGAATATTTGTCAAAGAGATCCTAAAACCGGACATGTTGTTACAGGTGGTATCGTCAGTTGTCAAGATTCATCATGGCTTTTAAGTTGGACCATTAATCGACAAGGTCAATTTAAACAACAAGATAAAGATAAAGTCTGCATTTGGGTCTATGGCTTATTTACCGATACGATAGGAGATTATGTTAAAAAGCCAATGAAAGATTGTACAGGTAAGGAAATTACCATGGAATGGTTGTATCATATAGGTGTTCCTGAAGAATTAATTGAGGATTATGCAACAAATAGTGCAGTTTGCATACCAACAATGATGCCTTATATTACGGCCTTCTTTATGCCAAGAAGAAAAGAAGATCGACCTGATGTCATTGTTAAAGATGCAGTTAATTTTGCTTTTTTAGGACAATTTGCACATACACCAAGAGATACTGTTTTTACTACAGAATATTCGGTAAGAACAGCGATGGAAGCTGTTTATGGTTTATTAGATATTGATCGAGGTGTCCCAGAAGTATGGGGCAGTGTTTATGATATTCGTGAACTTTTAGATAGTTCAGTAAAATTAATGGATGGAAAATCTCCATTAGAAATGAATCTAGGTATATTCAATATTTTTAAAAATCCTTTAATAAAGGCTGTTAAAGGAACGGTTATTGAAAAATTACTAAAAGATCATCAAATTTTAAAAGAAAATATGTAAAAAATATTGGTTGAACAATGCAGTTTTACCAAGTGACTTTAAAAACCTCGGGAAACATTTGATATAATATTCTACCTGCTCGTTGAGGGGATAAGTCATATTTACCAAGAATATAGTGTTGATACATGATAGAAGCACCACCACAAAAAACATCTAGTAAAAGAAGATCTTTATCTTCAAATTGGATGTTTTTTATTTTACACATATCGATCACTGTATTATAGGAATATTGATAGATAAAATCTCCTAAAGAATTGATACCGGTATAATCAAAAGCATTTTTTAAATAATGAAGCTCTTTGCTCATTTTAAATAAATTAATAAAAATATCTTCGAAGTTATGATTTTGACTACTATGCATATATTGATCCAAGATTCTTTTATAATTATCATTCATGACATCATATTTATCTTTATAATGACGATAAAAAGAGGATGTTGAAACATGGGCTTTTTGACATATTTCTAAAACTGTAATATCATCAAATGATTTTGTTTGAATAAGTTTATTAAAAGTATTAAATATTTTATTATAAGTTTTCATATTTATCACCACTTTTATTTTATTTATTATGGGACACATTTGCAATATTGTCCCACTTATTTTTTTATACAAGTGATAAAATAATAAATGGAGGAATGTGAATATGGCTAAAAAATTAACTGAAGGAGAAAAACGATGTTTAGAAGCTTATAATGCTTATAAACAAGAAAATCCAAAACCTAGAAAAAATTTGATTAAACTTGTAAAACATATGAATATGTTAAATCCTGTGGCTAATGAAAAATCATGGGAATACATCTTCTTTGATCGTCAATTAAATGATGAACAAGTAGATTTCTTACTTAAAATGAAACTAAGAACGCCTTATTATGTTAAAGATCTTACAAAATTAACAGGTAAGGATTTAGTAGAAACAGCAAAATTTGTTGATGATATTTGTCAGGTAGGTATTTTAGAATATTGTAGTGCTCCTGATGGGGAAGATATGGTTCAACTTCCAGTATTTGCTCCTGGAGCAATGGAAACAACAGTTATGACAAAAGAAAGATCCGATGCCTTTCCAGAAATGGCACCAGCTTTTTTAAATTATGTTTTAGATTTACAAAAGAAGATTTCAAGTTTTGTACCAATGGGAAATGCTTTGATGCGTGCTATTCCCGTAGAAGAAGCAATTGAACATGAAACAAGAAAAGTTAAATACGAAGAAATCTCTTATTGGCTTGATAAAGCAGGGGATAGTATTGCGGTGGCTCCTTGTGAATGTCGAAAATTAAGAGTTATGGTTGATGAAGGAACAGGAGATCTTGAAGGAGATTACTGTATTAACTTAGGGCATTATGCAGAAAGTTGTATTCGAATGGGAAAAGCAAGACGTATTACGCGTCAAGAAGCGGAAGAAATCATTAAAGTTTCTGAAAAACGTGGAGCGGTGCATCAACTTTCAAATATTGATGGTAAAGATTTTTCATTATTTATTTGTAACTGCCGTTGGGATACATGTATGGCTTTAAAAACATCTTGGTATACACAATCGCCAAATCTTTCATCTTCAAACTATGTCGCTCATGTTGATAAAGAAAAATGTGTGGCTTGTGGAGGATGTGTAGAAGTGTGTCCACAAAATGCAGTCAAGCTTGGACAAAAACTTTGTGAAAAATTACCAACAAAAATACATAATAAAGAAATTCCTAATAATCATTTAGTCTTTGGAGCTAAACATTGGCAACCTGATTTTCTTACTAATAGGGATCATGTTGTTCCTGAAACAGGAACAGCACCATGTAAGACAAATTGTCCGGCTCACATTAGTGTTCAAGGTTATTTGAAAAAAGCAGCTCAAGGAAAATATGATGAAGCACTTGCTATCATAAAAAAAGAAAATCCTTTTCCAGCAATTTGTGGACGTGTGTGTTCAAGATATTGTGAACAAGTATGTACAAGAGGGGATATTGATTCACCAGTAGCTATTGATGAAGTCAAACGTTTTATTGCCGAAAGAGAATTAAAGAAAGAAAATAGATATTTACCTGATTTCTATTATGAAAAAGGTAGTGGTGAAAAGATTGGCATTATTGGGGCAGGTCCTGCTGGATTATCTTGTGCTTATTATCTTGCAGTTTATGGACATCAAGTCACTGTTTTTGATAAAAATCCGTTACCTGGAGGAATGATGCAATATGGAATTCCTTCATTTAGACTAGAAAAGGATATTGTTCAAGCAGAAGTCGATGTCTTAAAACAAATGGGCGTAGAAATTAAATGTGGTATTCATGTAGGTAAAGATATCACGCTTGATGATTTAAGAGAAGAAGGATATAAAGGATTCTACGTGGCTATTGGTGCTCAAGGTTCTCGTAAACTTAATGTTGAAGGTGAAAATGCAAATGGAGTTTATGCAGGTGTTGATTTTCTAAAAGAACATGATAATAACTTAGGAAGAGTTGTTGTTATCGGAGGAGGTAACGTTGCTGTTGATTGTGCAAGAGTAGCTATTAGAAATGGTGAGTCCACTGTTATGGTTTCTCTTGAAAAGAGAAATGAACTTCCTGCAAGTGAAGAAGAAGTAGAAGAAGCATTACATGATGGTGTAACAACACAATGCGGTTGGGGACCAAAAGAAATTCTTACTCGTGATGGAAAAGTAACAGGTATTGTCTTAAAAAGATGCACACAAGTAAAAAATAATGTTGGTAGATTCAATCCAATCTATGATGAAGAAGATACTTTAACTCTTGAATGTGATACGATTGTTACTGCTATTGGACAAACAATTGTTTGGGATGATTTATTAAAAGGTTCAAATGTAGAAGTTCTTCCTAATGGAACAGCAAAAGCAGATAATTGGACTTATCAAACAAAACAAGAA
>UQVG01000167.1 GCA_900544435.1 uncultured Erysipelotrichaceae bacterium
AAGGAGAGAAAATAATGGCAAGAAAATGTATTGAGAAATATTTAGAAACACATAAAAGCACATATATAGGGAAATATAGATGTCATAGTGCAGTACAGACAAAAAAATTTGAACATAAGTTTCATTACTATATTTTAGATATTCAATTTAAAGCAATTGATGTATTTGTAACGATTGATTATTCTGGAGACGAGATAGTTCCAACATTTTCAGTTAATCTTCATGAACAAGAACAAGAATATATTATTAAAGATGCTTTAAATAAAATACTTTATTTCAATCAATTTAATACGATCTTACATTGTCATGTTTTTGAACATTTTATAGAAACACATCCTGTGGAAACAGTTTTAGAACCATTAGATTATCGAAATATCTTGGATTATTTAGAGTATCATTCAGGAACAAATCAAGAAACTGTTGATGAATTTTATACATTCTTTGATCCTTATTTAGATAGATTGCTATACAATAAAAACTATAAAAAATTTATGGATTCAATTGCATTGCTACTAGATAAGATTCTATATGAATATGAATGGGATGGAGTTAATGCTAAGTATCTAGATACAGAATATCAATTTCATTTAAATTACTTTAAAGAAACAATAAAAAAGATGACAAATCATATAGATGGTTTCTTTAAATCAACAAAAGATGAACTATTAGAAATTTTTGAGCGTTTATGTCAAATGCCAAGATTTACACTTTCGATTATAAAAGAATTTGGAAATTTCATTTTATTAAATAATGAAGTTGCCGAAAGATTATTCAATCATTTTGAAAGATTAAATCCGGATAAACTAGATAATAATATTGTTACTTTATATCTAAAATCACTTTATCAAAATAATCATGAACAATATATCAATGCCTGTGAAGATATTTTACGTTTTGTAATGAATGATGTTTTAACATTTGCTAATCATGATTTACAAAAAGAAATAGGAAATAGAATTTTAGAAATAGAAGGATATGATTTACTTATCGATTTATTTTCAAAAGATTATAATACATTCTTATTTGTATGTTTTCCAATTTCAACATTTCCACCAGAATATAAAGAAATTATGCGTTTGGAATTAGAAAAAGCAATTCGTTTCTATGCAGCAAGGATGAATCATGATGAATATCGTCTTACTTCATTTGAACAGGTAGCTAATATTAATAGATTATTAATGGAAGAATATAAGGAGGAATATTCAGATGGTAAAGAATAATAAAACAGCAATTAAAGGATTATTAGTTTTAGGAGGTGTTTCTACTGCAGCAGCATCTGTTTACACATTATCCAAAAAATATGCAAAAAAATTATTATACAGACATCATAAACAAGAAGATAGACCAAGTATTTTAGAAACAAAATTCAATAGTCAAAATATTTATATAAAAAATGATCAAGATATTCAATTAAGAGGAATTTTGATTCCTAAAGAAAACCCTCAAATGACAGTTTTAATTTTACATCCATTTGGTTTACAAGCAAAAGATATGCAATTATATGTTCCATATTTTGAAGACCATTTGCCAGAAGCACAAATCTTATTAATAGATGCTTGTGCACATGGACAAAGTGATGGTTATATTAGAGGATTTGGAATCAAGGATGTCAATGATTTAGTATGTTGGAATAAGTACCTATTAGAAACTTATGGGAAAGATCATAAAATATTAATGTATGGTAAAGAACAAGGAGCAAATACAATTTTAAATGCTTCAGGTAGACATGTTTTAAAAAATGTTGAAGCTATTATTTCAGATGGGGCTTATACGTCAGCATATGATATTATTGGATATCGTTTAGAAGCAGATTATAAGATTTCAAAATATCCAGCAATTTCAATTATTGCACGTCATATAAAAAAAGCTGTGCATATTGATTTAAAAGAAAATACAACAAAATATGTTAGACACAATGATATACCTACATTGTATTTTCATGCAAAAGATGACGATTTTGTACCATTAAAGATGGTTTATCCGCTATATAATAAAAATAGAGGAGAAAAAGTATTGTTTGTCTTAAAAGATGAAAAATACTTATATGAACTTGTTGAAAACGATGACTTTAAACAAACATTAAGTCAGTTTATCAAAAAATATATGAAATAAGGAGAAAAAGAATGTATTTCAAAGAAACAAAAGGATTTCCTAAAGATTTTCTTTGGGGAAGTGCATCTGCTGCTTATCAAGTAGAAGGTGGCTGGGATGCAGATGGTAAAGGTGTTTCCAACTGGGACAAATTTGTAAGAATTCCAGGAAAGACTTTTAAAGCAACAACAGGTGATAAGGCCGTTGATCATTATCATCGTTACAAAGAAGATGTCAAATTGATGGCAGAAATGGGATTGAAAACATATCGTTTTTCAATTGCTTGGACACGTATTTATCCAAATGGAAATGGTGAAGTCAATGAAAAAGGTTTAGAATTTTATGATAATCTTATCAATGAATTATTAAAATATGGAATTGAACCTATGGTTACAGTTTATCATTGGGATATGCCTCAAGCATTAGAAAATCAGTATCATGGTTGGGAAAGCAGAAAAATTGTTGATGATTATGTCAATTATGCAACAACATTATTTAAAAGATATGGTGATCGAGTAAAATATTGGATTACAATGAATGAACAAAATATCTTTACAGGACATGGATGGTTAGAAGGAATGCATCCACCAGGAAAAGTAGATGATATGAAAACATTCTATCAAGTTAATCATCATGCCAATATTGCACATGCTAAAAGCGTTATTGCTTTAAAAGAACTTCATCCAGAAGCAAAAGTTGGGGCATCATTTGCTTATAGTCCAAGTTATGCATATGATCGTAAACCTGAAAATGCAATGGCTAAAGCTGATTATGATGATTTACAAAATTATTATTGGATGGACGCTTATGCTTATGGACGTTATCCACGTGCTGCTATTCAATATTTAAAATCATTAGGATGTGCGCCTGTCTTTGAAGAAGGTGATGAAGCATTAATGAAAAAAGCAGCTTCACTTATTGATTTCATGGGTGTGAACTATTATCAAACATGTGTTGTTGAATATAATGATATTAATGGTGTTGGTAGTGATCATACAATGAATAACACTGGTAAAAAAGGAACAGCCAAAGTTCAAGGTGTACCTGGTCTTTATAAGAAACCACAAAATGAATTTTTACCAACAACAGATTGGGATTGGACAATTGATCCAATGGGAATTAGAATGTGTTGTCGTGAAATTACTTCACGTTATGATTTACCAATCGTTATTTCTGAAAATGGATTAGGTGCATTTGATAAATTAGAAGATGGACAAATTCATGATCCATATCGTATTGATTATTTAAAACGTCATATTGAAGAACTAAAAAAAGCTTGTGATGATGGTTGTCGTGTTCTTGCTTATTGTACATGGTCTTATACTGATTTATTAAGCTGGTTAAACGGATATCAAAAACGTTATGGTTTTGTTTATGTTGATCGTGAAGAAGATGAAAATTCAGGTACTTTAAATAGATACAAAAAAGATTCATATTATTGGTATAAAAAAGTAATTGAAACAAATGGAGAAGAACTATAGGAAACAATGTTTCCTATTTTCTTTAGGGGGTTAATGATGTATAATTTTGCGAGTGATTATTTAGAAGGAGCTCATCCACAAGTGATGGAGGCTTTAAATAAGACAAATTTTATTCAAACAGTAGGATATGGGGAAGATGAATACTGCCAAAAAGCGAAAGATAAAATAAAAGCAATATTAGAAAATGAAAATGTAGATATTCATTTTCTAGTAGGTGGTACACAAACAAATATGATTATGATTTCATCCGCATTAAAAGATTATCAGGCTGTTATTGCTGTAGATAGTGGACATATTAATGTTCATGAAACAGGGGCTGTTGAATTTACAGGTCATAAGATTTTAACAAAGCCACATCAAGATGGAAAAATGATTCCTGAAATGATTGATGAAATTGTAAGTGAACATCCAGATGAACACATGGTTCAACCTAAAATGGTGTATATTTCACAAACAACAGAATATGGGACATACTATACTTTAGAAGAATTAAAAGCCATTTATGAATGCTGTCAAAAAAATCATCTTTATTTATTTATTGATGGTGCAAGACTTGGGAGTGCACTTGTATTGAAAGATGCTCCAACATTACAACAAATAGCAAAATATAGTGATGTCTTCTATATTGGTGGAACTAAGATGGGAGCTTTATTTGGTGAATGTTTAGTTATTGTTAACGATGAATTAAAAACTGATATTAGATATCATATTAAACAAAAAGGTGCAATGCTTGCTAAAGGAAGATTATTGGGAGTACAATTTAATGCCCTATTTGAAAATAATCTATATTTAGAAATTGGAAAACATGAAAATGAATGTGCAGATATATTAAGAAATGGTTTTAAAGATAAAGGCTATAAGATGTATATCGAGAGTCCATCTAATCAAATTTTTCCTATTATAGATCATCAAACATTAAATAAAATAAATCAAAAATATATCACAACATATATGTTTAAAGTAGATGAAAATCATACATGTATTCGTTTAGTTACATCATGGGCAACAACTAAAGAAATATGTAAACAATTTATAGAAGAATTATAATTGATAGATACTATCTTATTGTAAATAAGCAGATAACGTAGTAGAATATGACTAGGATTTATTATCCTAAATTTCGAGAAATGGAGATAATAAAAATGAATAAAACTGAATTAGTAGAAGCAATTGCTTCAAGCACTGAATTAACAAAAACTGATGTAGATAAAGTAGTAACTGCTTTAGTTGAAGTTGTTACTGATGCTTTAGCTAAAGGAGATAAAGTTTCTTTAAAAGGCTTTGGTAATTTTGAAGTTCGTACTCGTAGTGAAAGAACTGGTAGAAATCCAAGAACTGGAGAAACAATGACAATTGCTGCAAGTAAAGCACCTGCATTTAAAGCAAGCTCAGCATTAAAAAAAGCTGTTAATAAATAATAATATAATAAAAAATAATGAAAACAAAAGCATCGTCTGTTCACCAGTAATACCGGAAGATTTTTTATCTGTCTTTCGTACCTTTTCAGGGCTTGTACTGGTTTCG
>UQVG01000168.1 GCA_900544435.1 uncultured Erysipelotrichaceae bacterium
ATAATCATGGAAGGCAGTTATACATTTAAAACAATTATGACTATTTTCTTGTGTATGTTTGTCGTCTTTTTATCATTAACATTTTTTGCTTTTTTAGAAGAATCTAATAATGAAAAAGAAAAAGTTACAAAACAGTTAGAAGAACGTAAATATCAAAATATTACATATGATATGATGAAAAGGACAAAAGAAGAACTCTATCGTTTAGAACATTCATTAACTTATTATATGTTATCTATAAAAAAATATTTAGAGACACAAAATCAAGATGAAGTATATAAAATCATTGATTCGTATATTGAACGCGTATCTAATGTGAATATTGTCATTTATACAGGAAATGATTTATTTGATTTATCACTTACAACGCATTTGAGTCAAATGTCATCTAAAGTCAATATGTGTATTATGATTAGTAAAGATGAATTTTATAATCATATTCAATTTATTGAATTTGTTTTATCATTGTTAGATTTGATTGAATCAAAAGATGTAAGTTTATTAATAAAAGAAGATGGTTTTGTTAAACTTATACAAATAAGTGCAGAATATGATTTTATTGATGAAAATCAAGTAAAAGAGATTGTGAACCGTGATTATGAATTTGATTGTCATTATCAAATGATAACGGATCAAAATCTGCATCTATTAAAAATAAAAATAATTGAACATTTTGAATAAATAAGTGTTATAATTTTTGAGTATTAAAGAGAGGATGGAGATTATGTACGCTAAAAATACTTGGGAAAAGTATAAAGATCAATTAAATGAAGTATTTGATTATAATGAAGGTTATAAACATTATATTTCAAAAAATAAAACTGAACGTGCCTGTGTTAAAGATTCTATTAAATTAGCCAAGGAAAAAGGTTTTAAACCATTAGAATCATTTGATACTTTAAAATCAGGGGACAAGGTTTATGTAACAAATAGAGGAAAAAATATTGCTTTATTTATTATTGGTAAAAAACCTCTTACTGAAGGTATGAGAATTTTAGGGGCTCATATTGATTCACCAAGAATGGATTTAAAACAAAATCCTTTATATGAATCAGAAGGTTTTGCTTTAGCTGATACACATTATTATGGTGGAATTAAAAAATACCAATGGGTAACAATTCCTTTATCTTTATATGGTGTTGTTTGTAAAAAAGATGGAACAGTTGTTGATGTTGTCATTGGTGAAGATGAAAATGATCCAGTTGTAGGAATCAGTGATTTATTAATTCATTTATCTGCAGATCAATTAGATAAAAAAGCAGCTAAAGTAATTGAAGGAGAAAACTTAGATGTTACTTTAGGAAATATGCCATTATTTGGTGAAGAAAAAGATGCTGTTAAAGCAAATGTTTTAAAATTATTAAAAGAAAAATATGATATTGAAGAAGAAGATTTCGTGTCTGCTGAAATTGAAGTTGTACCAAGTGGTAAAGCAAGAGACTATGGTTTAGATCGTTCAATGGTGGCAGGATATGGTCATGATGATCGTGTTTGTGCTTATACTTCACTTACAGCTATTTTAGATAGTGATGTCAGTGAATATACAAGTTGTGCTATTTTAGTAGATAAAGAAGAAATTGGTTCAGTAGGAGCTACTGGAGCGCATTCATTATTCTTTGAAAATACAGTTGCAGAATTATTATTAAAAATGGGGATGGATAGTTTTGTACAAACAAGACTTACAATGTCTCGTTCAAAAATGTTATCAAGTGATGTTTCAGCTGGTGTTGATCCATTATTTGTAAATGTTAATGATAAGAAAAATGCAGCATATCTTGGAAATGGTATTGTTTTTAATAAATATACTGGTTCAAGAGGTAAAAGTGGAAGTAACGATGCTTCTGCAGAATATGTAGCACAAGTGCGAGCAGTCATGGATCATGCGAATATCCATTATCAAACAGCAGAATTAGGACGTGTTGACCAAGGTGGAGGCGGAACAATCGCTTATATCTTAGGTAATTATAATATGGATGTCATTGATGCTGGTATTGCGGTTTTAAATATGCATGCACCAATGGAAATTGTAAGTAAAGTAGATGTTTATGAAACATATCAAGCTTACAAAGCTTTCTTAAAAGATGCTTAAAAAATACTTCATTTTGAAGTATTTTTTATTATCTATTTTTTCATCAATATGATATGATGATTGTATTGTTAGAAAAGGTAGGTTTTTATGAAAGAAAGAGAACAATTTAAATCAAGAATTGGATTTATTCTGCTTTCTGCAGGATGCGCAATAGGAATAGGAAATGTTTGGAGATTTCCTTATGTAGTAGGAGAAAATGGTGGAGGAATCTTTGTATTGTTCTATTTGTTTTTCCTTCTTTTAATTGGTGTTCCAATATTGAGTATGGAATTTTCCGTAGGGAGAGCAAGTAAAAAAAGTGCTATAAAATCCTTTGAAACTTTAGAAAAGCCAAAACAAAAATGGCATTTACATGGTTATATGGCTTTAGTAGGAAATATCTGCTTAATGATTTTTTATACAACTGTTTCAGGTTGGATGTTGAAATATTTTTATAATTTTTTAACAGGACAATTTGCAGGTTTATCTACAAAAGGTGTTCAACAGATATTTTCAAATGTTCTAGCAAGTCCTTCTACAAATGTTTTTTGGATGATTGTTGTAGTAGCTTTAGGAATGTTTGTATGTTCGATGGGACTACAAAATGGGGTAGAACGTATTACTAAAGTAATGATGTCAGGACTCTTAGGGCTTATTATGATTCTTGCTATTCATGGTTTGTTATTGGATGGTGGTATGGCAGGTGTGAAGTTTTATTTATATCCTGATTTTCATAAGATTTCTGAAATAGGACTTGTTAAGGTAATTGTTTCTGCCATGAATCAAGCTTTCTTTACTTTGAGTATTGGTATCGGTTCAATGGCAATCTTTGGAAGTTATTTAAATAAGGAACAAACTTTATTAAAAGAATCGTTGAATGTAGCGCTGTTAGATACTTTTGTCGCTATTATGGCAGGATTGATTATTTTTCCAGCATGTTTTTCTTTTGGAATTAGTCCTGATAGCGGTCCTAGTTTGATTTTTATTACGTTACCCAATGTTTTTGTTTCAATGACAGGTGGAAGAATTTGGGGTTCACTTTTCTTCTTATTTATGTCATTTGCTTCTTTATCGACGGTTATTGCTGTTTTTGAAAACATCATTGCTTGTACAATGGAATTACTAAATATTGATCGTAAAAAAGCAGTGATGATCAATTTTGTAATCATTACAGTTTTATCATTGCCATGTGCTTTAGGTTTTAATGTTTTAAGTAACATTCAACCATTAGGTGCAGGTTCTACCATTCTAGATTTAGAAGATTTTATCGTAAGTAATTTATTACTTCCATTAGGATCACTTGTTTATTTATTATTCTGCACTTCTAAATATGGTTGGGGATTTAAAAACTATCAAAAAGAAGCAAATATTGGAAAAGGTTTAAAAGTACCTGACAAAATGCAATTTTATGTAACAGTTATTTTACCGATTATAGTTATTTTTGTTTTTATTAGTGGAATTATCTAGGAGGAAACATAAATGAATGTAAGATGTGCTCTTATGGATGATTTAGAGGAAATTATAGAACTTTATGATGCTGTTAGTGATGCCATGAAAGAGAGTGCTTTTGATATTGGCTGGCGAAAAAATCTCTACCCATCAAAAGAAATGATTCAATCAGATATCAAACAACAAACTTTATATATCTTACAAAAAGAAGAAAAGATTATAGGGGCAATGGTATTAAATCATGAAAGTGACCCTTGTTATCAAAATGTTTATTGGCAAATAAATGTTGATGATACAGAAGCAATCATTTTGCATCGTTTTTGTATTCATTCAGATTATCATGGATGTGGTAAGTATTTTCTAAAACAAGCTTTGAAAATTGCCCAAAAACAAAACCAAAGGGTCATGCGTTTGGATGTTTTATCTTCTAATTTACCAGCTATTCGCCTTTATGAAAAATGCGGTTTCTTATTGCAGGGAAAACAAATGATGGATTATGGTAAAACTGTTATAGCACATTTATATGAAAAACTTATTTAAAGTGTTGTGAAATAATTTCATAGCACTTTTTTTTTGACTAAACGTCCATTGAAGAAGAAAAAGAGGAAAGATAAAATAATGATAGATAAGAATTAAGTCTCCATGGTTAGAAAATGCATAAATTTGAGACAAATTGTCTTTGATAACATGGTACAATAACATCAGAAAAGCTACTCCTTATAAATATGATAAACAATATAAACCAAAAGTGATGTATAAAACCTTAATATAAAAAATTATATAAAGAGGAAAGCGGATGCAAATGACAGTACTTGTAAAAAGCTACTTAGAGATGAAGGATGTTTTGCAGATCTCTGTAATTATGCTTTTTTTCAAGGAAGACAGGTCATTAAACCAGAAGAACTTGTTTCAAGAGAAAATGATCTGTCGACCTTTATAGGAAATGTAGATGATCCAACAGAGATCAAAAGATATCGGGATGTCGTAAGAAAAGCAGGTATCCGTGGAGATTATGTGATTATTGGAATTGAACACCAAAACACTTTTGATAAAAATATGATTTTTTGCATACTCAACTATGATGCGACGACTTATATCAATCAAGTTGAAAGTAAAAAAGAAGTCTATCCAGTAGGAAGCTTTGTGTTCTATACGTGAGATGAAGAATGGAAGTTGCCAGAAACATTAAAAGAAACATTGAAAAGTATACCATCAGAGATGGAACCTTATATCAATGATTGGAGACTACCTATTGTCGACCTTAAAACAATGGATGCAAGAAGACTTACCAGAAGGAGATGAAATCAATATGTGTAAGGCAATGGATCAATTATTTCAAAGATTTGAAAATCAAGGAATTGAAAAAGGAAAATCAGACACTTTAAAAGAACAACTTAAAGTAAAACTAGGAACCTTATCAAGACCTTTAGAAAACCAACTTACAAATACATCGCTAGAAAAACTAAATGAACTTACATTAAATATATTTAATGTAACAAATGAAGAAGATGTTTTAAAAATTATCTTAATTAACCATCTGACACATGTGCATAGTATGGTTCGGATAAATTGAGTACA
>UQVG01000169.1 GCA_900544435.1 uncultured Erysipelotrichaceae bacterium
CTACTGCTTCTTTTATATCTTCTAAGTTTACTGTATCAATTATAAATTCCATTTTCTTTTCTCCTATTCTTTTATTAAGTTTTTTATTCCTGCTTGTAAAGCAACATCATAAAAATGTTGCATTTGTTGCTTGGTAAACATTTGATATGATTCTAATCCGTATTTTAAATTCACAAGTTCATATTTAGCTGAAGCTAAAGGATTATAATTCAGCATCTCATATTTTACTTCTGGATTTATTTGAATTAAAAATTTTACGATTTGATGAATATTTTCATCCGTTGCACTCATTGTTGGAATCAGTGGTGTTCTAATGATCACTTTATCTTTATATTCACTTTGTAAAACATAACGAATATTTTCTTTAATAAGTTGTGGTGATACATTTGTACAGGCTTGATGTTTTTGCTCATCAAATATTTTTAAATCTATATAAACTAAATCTAAATAAGGCAATGCCTTTTTTATAAATTCTAATGATGTATAAAATGATGTTTCAATAGCTGTATGAATCTTTTCTTTCTGACATCTTTTTAAAATTTCAATAAGAAATTCACCTTGCATAAAGGGTTCTCCACCGGAAAATGTAACACCTCCTCCATGTTGAAAGAAAACTTCATCCTCTTTAATTTTATTCATTAATTTATCTAAAGTATACTCCTGACTATCATATTGAATAGCACCACTAGGACATGTTTTAATAACTTGATCAAAGTCTTGATGATTTTGAAAATATGGACGATCGTTTTGATAATTAATTTGTTCTTTGAATTGTTGACAACATCTACAATGAATACATTTATTTTTAAAATAGATGACTTGTCTTTGAGTGTTTAATCCTTCTGGATTTTGACACCATAGACAACGAAGTGGACACCCTTTAAAAAAAACTGTTGTTCTTAAACCACTCCCATCATGTATTGCAAATCTTTTAATATCAAAAATCAATGCTTTAGATATTTTCATAAGTTGTTCTTTCAATAATTTCATCTTGTAGCTTGCCAGCAAGTTCAACAAAGTATGCTGTATAACCAGCAACACGAATTGTCAACGATTGATGATTTTCAGGATGAACTTTAGCATCAAGCAAATCTTCTTTTCTAACAACATTAAATTGTATATGAGGTACTTTTAAATCCACAAAAGCACGTAAGAAATTTTCAAATTTCAAACAGCCTATTTCTGTTTTAAAAAATTCTGGTAAGAATTTCATATTTAAAAGGCCACCATTCGTCGTACATGAATTATTAAGTTTTGAAACAGATTTTAAAACCGCTGTTGGTCCTTGTTTATCTCTTCCATAAACAGGTGACATACCTCCATCAGCAAGTGGTTTTAAAGCATTTCTACCATCTAGTGATGCTCCTACATTTTCACCCATTGGAACATGTGCAGAAACAGTATACATTCCTGTATGATAAGGACCTCCTCGATAATTTGTATAACGTTTCATCTTTTCTCTAAAGTAACACGCCCATTGATTTCCAAGCTCATCGACCCATCTTACATCGTTTCCATATTTAGGCACTTTATTTAAAAGCATTGTTTGTATGATTTCATAGCCTTTAAAATCTTCTTGTAAAGCATTTAATAAATCATGTTGACTTATCATTTTATCATCATAAACAAGTTGTTTAATAGCTGCTAGAGAATCTGCAAGATTGGCTACTTGAATCATTTGAATACCTGATAGATTATATTTAGCTCCACCTTTAGTAACATCTAATCCTTTTTCTAAACAATCATCAATAACAGTAGATAGAAAAGCTGTTGGTAAATAATCTTGATGTGCTTTTTCTACAATCTTTTCTGCAGTCATCATTTTATCAATAAAATAATCAATTTGTTTTTGAAAAGCATTTTCTAAATCTTGATAAGTTTGATATGTTTCTAAACTTCCTAAATCAAGACCTATTTGTTGGTTTGTCAACAAGCATCTTCCATGATTAAGTGTTAGTTCTAATACCTTATTAAAATTAAACATTGCAGCATCAGACCATCCTAAATTGTTGCCATGTGTTGTCAGTTCAACACATCCAACAATAGCATAATTACGTGCATCTTTTTCTTCAATTCCTAAATCTTCAATCATTGGTTGAATAATAGCTTCATCATTGAAAAATTGTGGCATACCACTTCCAAGTGAAACAACTTTAATAGCAGCTTGCATTAATTCATGGCTAGAATTTTTATTAAGTCTTACAGATAAATTAGGTTGTGGTAATCCTAAATGTTCTTGAGCTTTTAAACAAAGTAAAGAAAGATCATTATATGTATCATTTCCCTTTTCGTCCACGCCTCCTATCGCAATATTAAATCCTATTGGAAATCCAGCAAAATACTTCGCACTATTTTGATTTCTTAAGTAAACAACTTGATTAAATTTCAACCACAAACATTCTAATATTTCTAAAGCTTCTTGTTTAGTAAGATTACCTTTTTCTATATCTCTTTGATAATAAGGATAAAGATATTGATCCATTCTCCCTGGTGAAAAAGAAGAAGCATTGGATTCCATATGTAATATCACAAATAAAAACCATAAAGATTGCACCGCTTCATGAAAAGTTTTTGGAGGTCTTTTAGAAAGATTCATGCAAATCTTTCCCACTTCTTTTAATGATTCGATTTTTTCCCTTTCAATCAAATCATGATATCTTTGCATAAAATGAACTGCCCCTTCTAATACAAGAATCGTACATTCATAAAATTCTTTTTGTTCATCTTTACAATTCTTTAATTTTTCTTTTGCTTTTTCCATTAAACCTTGAGGACCAAGTTTTAACCATAAAGCACTATCAGGACAAATATGACCTTGAGCATGATCTTTTTGATTAATTTTTACCACTTTACTTATTTCATTGATTTCTTTTCCATAAGTTCCTTTAATCGCATCTTCTAAAGATTTTCCTTTCCAATAAGGATAAATCTTTTCTCTAAATTCTTTAATATCTTCTTCTTTTACTAAAAATTGATCTTGTGGTCTTGTTGGTAATGTTTCAAATTCTTGGTTGATCCAAGAACATCCACTTTCAGGAAAAACCACACCATAACGTACACCTTTGGTACGATTTCCTACAATCAATTCTTCATCTTCTACAGAAATCTCTAATTCTTCTAATGCTGCTTTTAAAGATAAAGCTCTTTTTTTAGGAATAGATAAATCTTCATTTTCTTGATAAACACGTGTAATGATGCGTGCTTGTTCAATAGAAGCATAACGTTTACTACTTAACATCTTTTCTTTTAACTTAGAAATTCTTTTTGTTTGATATAAACAATTCATAACATGCCTCCTTTTATTGCTTTTTATTATTACAAGGTCATTATAAGTTATAAAACAATAGTATTCAATAATTGTTTTATTGATTTTACAAAAAAAAGAAATCACTAAATGATTTCTAATCCATACTCCATTATTTTTTCCTTAAAAGGACTTCCTAACTCTTGTTCACCAATATATCCCGTAAATTCACTTAAATGCCCAAAAACATAATTTCCATCCAAATTGAACTTTTCATTTTCTGCCACAAGATAACATTTTTTACTTGCTTCCATGACTTCTTTTTTTGTAAGACCATCTTCAACATCATATGTAGTTACTTTTCCATCATGAATATTCATTCCTACTGTACCGATAAAAGAATGATCAAAACGATAATTGTGAATTTGTTCAATTGCAAGAGTACCTATAAAACCATCTTTAGCGCGATTAAAATGTCCTCCAATGAAAATAAGATTTACTTTATGTTCCCCTTGTCTAAATAATTGCATAATATCAATCATATTTGTAATAATTGTAAGTGATATATTTTTTTGATAAATACACTTGGCAAGTTCTAAATTCACTGTAGAGATTCCTAAAAAAATCACTGTATTTTCTTCAATCAATTCAACTGCTTTTTTCGCAATGATTTTCTTTTGTGATAAACGTACACTCATACGTTCATCTACATGATAGGCATGGAGATTCTTTCTTACTTGCATGGCTCCTCCATGAATACGTTTTAAAAGACCTTCTTTTTCTAGAGCCGTTAAGTCTTTACGTATGCAATCTTCTGTGACTTCAAAATCGTTTGCGAGTTCTTTAACTTTTACTTTTCCTTCTGTATTTAATCTTGCCAGTATTTGTTCATGTCTTTCTTGTTGAAGCATTTTTTCTACCTCTCTTTTATGACATTTTAACATATTCAAAATATCTTGAAAATGAGTAACAACACCCTTCAACTTGATAAAATATGCAAAAATACATTTTTTTACTTGATAAAATATGTAAAATTACACATTTTATCAAGTTATAACTCTTTTTCATAAAAATAAGGACTACAACGAGTCCTTATTTATTGGCAAGACAATCTTAAAGGTTGTTCCTTTACCTAATTCACTTTCTAAATGAATTGTTCCTTTATAATATTGAACAATGTGTTTTACAATTGCAAGTCCAAGACCTGTACCACCTGTTTCTTTATCACGTCCTGCATCGCATCTAAAGAAACGTTCAAAGACACGCCCTTGATCAATAAGTGAAATACCACGACCTGTATCACTTACTTCAATAATGTAGTCTTGATCAATAAGATAAGAATGAATATTTAAACTTCCTTTTTGTTTATTATATTTTACTGCATTATTGATCAGGTTATTCATTAATTGTTGGATGTGTTGATGATTTGCTAGATAAGTTTGTGATGTTAAATCACATTCTACTGTAATTTCTCTTTTTTCTATTTCTACTTTTAATGATTCTAAAATATCATCAACAATTGGTTGGAGATGAACAGGATGTTTAATGACTTCAATATCTTTGTTTTCAAGTCTTGAAATCATTAAAATATCACCTATCAATTGTGACATATGATCAACTTCTTTTTGTATTTTATCCAATGCTTGTTTTCTTACTTTAGGATCATCAATCATTCCTGCTTGTAATAATTCACTATAACCTCTAATGGATGTCATAGGTGTTTTAAGTTCATGAGAAACATTCGAAAAAAATTCTTGTCTCATTTTTGTAGCATTAACAGATTCAGTAATATTTACAAAGAGCAAAGTCACCCCATATTCCACTTTAGCAAGATGGC
>UQVG01000170.1 GCA_900544435.1 uncultured Erysipelotrichaceae bacterium
TGAACTTCTACTAATTTTTCAATCCATGCTTCACTTTTACCACTTAAATCATAAGCTTCTTGTAAAAATGGTAAACACAATTCTGTTAATTGTTTTGTATCTAATTTTTTAATATATTGGCTATTGATCCATTTTAATTTATTCATATCAAAAATAGCCCCAGATTTAGAAATACGTTTAACATCAAACGCTTCAATTAATTCATCTAAAGAGAAGATTTCTTGTTCACCTTCAGGTGACCATCCAAGTAAAGCAATATAATTTAAGATTGCTTCATTTAAGAAACCTTTATTAATTAAATCTTGATAAGAAGCATCTCCATTACGTTTAGATAATTTATGTTTTTCATCTTTCATAACAGGTGGACAATGGATATATGTTGGCACATCCCATCCAAATGCTTGATAAATTAAATTATATTTAGGTGTTGAAGATAAATATTCATTTCCTCTTACAACATGAGTGATATGCATTAAATGATCATCTACGATATTAGCAAAGTTATATGTAGGATAACCATCACTCTTTAATAAAACACCTTCAGCAAGTCCTGCATTTTCTACTTCAATATGTCCATAAACTTCATCTTCAAAAGAAGTAATTCCAGTACTTGGAATTGTTTGTCTTACAACATATTTTTCACCATTAGCAATTCTTTGTTTTGCTTCTTCTAAAGAAAGATGTTTACAAGGATCAATATATCCTAATTCTTCATTATCAGATTCTTCTTTTGCTTTATTGATTGTTTCTTCATCACAGAAACAATAATGAGCTCCTCCTAATTCAACTAATTTATCAGCATATTCTTTATAAATAGCTAATCTTTCAGATTGAACATAAGGTCCAACTTCTCCTGGTTTATTAGGTCCTTCATCATAACCTAATCCTGTTTGATCCATAACTTTATAGATCATATCAACAGCACCTTCAACTTCTCTTTCTTGGTCTGTATCTTCAATTCTTAAAATAAAATCTCCATGATCATGTTTAGCAATTAAATATTCATATAATGCTGTTCTTAAGTTACCGATATGCATATATCCAGTTGGACTAGGTGCAAATCTTGTTCTTACTTTTGCCATTTCTATACTCCTTTTTTCCTTAATAATACAACCGCTTGAGCTACCATTCCTTCTTGTCTACCGACAAAACCTAATTTTTCTCCACGTGTTGCTTTAATGTTAATTTGGCTGATGTCACAATGTAACTTACTTGCGACATTTTCTCTCATCTTTTGAATATGTGGAGCCATCTTAGGAGCTTCACACATAATAATACTATCAAGGTTATTGATTTCATAACCTTCTTTATCCATCAGTTGATAACAATGTTCCAATAAAACCATTGAAGAAATTCCTTTATATTGAGGATCAGTATCTGGAAAATGTTTTCCAATATCACCAAGACCTAATGCCCCAATAATACTTTCAATAATAGCATGTAATAAAACATCTGCATCACTATGTCCTAATAACCCTTTATCATGGTCAATTTTTACACCGCCAATATATAAATCTCTTCCTTCTACTAATTGATGAATATCAATTGATTGTCCTATTCTAAACATGTTATCACCTTCCGCAAACATTCTAGCACATATTTTCTAATTTATGAAGTATTGGATGTTTTATAATCAAGGAAAATATGGTAAACTAAAACATATAAAAATTATGGGAGGACTTCCTATGGATAAAGAAGAAGTAGTAAGTAAAAATTTTATTGAAAAAATTATAGATCAAGATTTAGCAGAAGGAAAATATACAAAAATTGCAACACGTTTTCCTCCTGAACCAAATGGTTATTTACACATTGGTCATGCTAAATCAATCTTATTAAATTATGGATTAGCTAAAAAATATAATGGAACATTCAATTTACGTTTTGATGATACAAATCCAATGAAAGAAAAAACTGAATTCGTTGAAAGTATTGTCTCTGATGTAGAATGGTTAGGAGCAAAATATGATGGTGATATTAAATTTGCTTCAAACTATTTTGATCAAATGTATGAAGCTGCTGTTCTTTTAATCAAAAAAGGAAAAGCTTATGTTTGTGATTTAAGTCCTGAACAAATTAGAGAATACCGTGGTACTTTAACAGAACCTGGTAAAGATTCTCCATATCGTAATCGTTCTATTGAAGAAAACTTAGATTTATTCGAAAGAATGAAAAACGGTGAATTTGAAGATGGATCAAAAGTATTAAGAGCTAAAATTGATATGGCTTCATCTAATATTAATATGCGTGATCCAATTATTTATCGTGTTGCTAGAATGACACACCATAACACAGGAGATAAATGGTGTATCTATCCAATGTATGACTTTGCTCATCCAATTGAAGATGCAATTGAAGGAATTACTCATTCAATCTGTACTCTTGAATTCGAAGATCATCGTCCTTTATATGATTGGGTCGTTCAAGAAATTGGTTACGAACATCCACCAAAACAAATTGAATTTGCAAAACTTTATTTAACAAACGTTATTACAGGAAAACGTTACATTAAACGTTTAGTAGATGAAGGAATCGTTGATGGTTGGGATGATCCTCGATTAGTCACAATCGCTGCTTTAAGACGTAGAGGATTTACACCAGAATCCATTAAATCTTTCATGGAATTAGTAGGTGTTACAAAAAGTAACTCATCAAATGATTATGCAATGTTAGAATATTGTATTCGTAATGATTTAAAACCAAAAGCACCTCGTGTAATGGCTGTTTTAGATCCTATTAAATTAGTAATTGATAACTATCCTGAAGGACAAGTTGAATATTTAGATGCGATGGTCAACATGGAAAATCCTGATTTAGGTTATGAAAAAGTACCATTTGAAAGAGAATTATGGATTGATCGTGATGACTTTATGGAAGAACCACCTAAAAAATATTTTAGATTGTTCCCAGGAAATGAAGTTCGTTTAATGAATGCTTATTTCGTTAAATGTGTTGATTTTGAAAAAGATGAAAATGGAAAAGTAACAGTTGTTCATTGTACTTATGATCCTATTACTAAAAACGGTACAGGATTTACTGGTAGAAAAGTAAAAGGAACAATTCATTGGGTTCCTGTTCATCATTGTAAAAAAGTAACAGCTCGTTTATATGAAAACTTAGTTGATGAAGAAAAAGGTGTTTATAATGAAGATGGATCTTTAAACTTAAATCCTAATTCATTAACTGTTATTGAAGATTGTTACGTTGAACCAGCTATTGAAAAATACAAACCTGGGGATTCATTCCAATTTGTAAGAAATGGATATTTCTGTATTGATACAAAAGATTCTACAGATGATCACTTTGTATTTAATAGAATCGTTTCATTAAAGAGCTCATTTAAATTACCTAAGAAATAAAAATTTGGAGATTGCCTCGACAATCTCCTTTTTTGTATAAGAAAACAATATCTTTCGATATTGCTTTTTTATTTATTATATTTACGATCATGTGCCGCTGAAATTAAACCTTGGAATAAAGGTTGTGCACGATTTGGTCTTGAAGTAAATTCTGGATGGAATTGACATCCTACATAATAAGGATGATCTTCTAACTCAACAATTTCTACAAGATTTCTTTCTGGATTAAATCCTGCAACTTTTAATCCATTTTCAACTAAAACATCTTTATAATTATTATTAAATTCATATCTATGACGATGTCTTTCTTTAATCATTTCTTTTCCATAAAGACGATAAGCATGTGTACCTGGATTTAATTGACATTCATAATCACCTAATCTTTGTGTACCACCCATATCTTCTAATGATTGATCTGACATTAAGTTGATGACTGGATTTTTACATAATTCATCAAATTCTAATGAGTTTGCATCTTTAATACCACAAACATTTCTAGCATATTCAATGGTAATTAATTGCATACCTAAACAAATACCTAAAAGTGGTACTTTATTTGTACGTGCATACTCAATAGCATCAATCATACCAGCAATACCACGATCACCAAATCCACCTGGAACGATAATTCCATCAGCATCTTTTAATCTTTCTGCTACATTTTCTTTATTTAATTCTTCTGAATTAATAAAATCAATATTAACAACACTATTTACATAATATCCTGCATGTCTTAAAGCTTCATTAACTGATAAATAAGCATCCGGTAATTGAACATATTTTCCAACTAACGCAATATTTAGTTCTTGATTTAAGTTTTTAACACGGTTAACTAAAGCATCCCATTCATCCATATGTGCTGCTGGTGCATTGATTTGTAAATGTTGTAATACTAAATCATCCATTTTTTGATCTAATAACATACGTGGCAATTCATATAAGTTTTCTACATCATAGTTAGAAATAACATTTTGTGTTGGTACATTACAGAATAATGAAATTTTGTCTTTTAATTCTTTTTCAATATGATGTTCACTACGACAAACAATAAAGTCTGGTTGAATACCTAAACCTCTTAATTCTTTAACACTATGTTGTGTTGGTTTTGTTTTTACTTCATGACTTGCTCCAATATATGGAAGTAAAGTTGTATGAATATAAACAGTATTTTCATATCCTAAATCTAATCTTACTTGGCGGATAGCTTCAATGAAAGGTAAACTTTCAATATCTCCTGTTGTTCCACCGATTTCAGTAATGACGATATCTGCTTTAGAACTACGTGCAGCTGCATAAATTCTTTCTTTAATTTCATTTGTAATATGAGGAACAACTTGTACAGTAGCTCCTAAATAATCTCCACGTCTTTCTTTTGAAATAACGTTACTATAAATTCTACCTGTTGTAATTGATGAGTTTTTATTTAATTGTTCATCAATAAATCTTTCATAATGTCCTAAGTCTAAGTCTGTTTCTGCCCCATCTGCAGTAACAAATACTTCCCCATGTTGATAAGGTGACATTGTTCCTGGATCAACGTTAATATATGGATCTAATTTTTGCATGAAGACTTTTTGTCCTCTTTGTTTTAAAATTCTTCCTAAAGATGCAGCTGTTAACCCTTTACCAAGACCAGACACAACTCCACCTGTTACAAATATGTATTTAGCCATTTTCTATCCTCCTCTAGTATCTATA